>DJEI01000063.1:415-831 GCA_002431865.1 Lachnospiraceae bacterium UBA5902 | reverse complement strand
CCAGTAACAGTTTTACAGGCTGGACCATGTGTTGTAACTCAGGTGAAAACAGTTGATAACGACGGTTATGATGCAGTACAGGTTGGTTTCGGCGAAAAGAAAGAAAGAGTAACAACAAAGGATGTTTCTGGAAAGAAAGTAATCAGAAACCCACATGGCGCTGGTAAGGCAGAGGTTGGCCACTTCAAGAAGGCTGGCACAACACCTAAGAAGTTCGTTCGTGAGTTCAGACTTGAGAACGTAGCTGATTTCAACGCAGGTGATGAGATCAAGGCTGATATCTTTGCAGAGGGTGACAAGATTGATGTTACTGCAAAGTCAAAGGGTAAGGGATACGCAGGCGGTATCAAGAGATACGGTATGAAGTCCGGTCCTTCCGCTCATGGTTCCAAGTATCATCGTCATGCAGGTTCCAA
>DJEI01000063.1:0-353 GCA_002431865.1 Lachnospiraceae bacterium UBA5902 | reverse complement strand
GAAGATGCCTGGACATATGGGTAATGTAAGAGTTACAGTACAGAACCTTGAGATTGTTAAGATAGATGTAGAGAACAACGTAATTTTGGTAAAGGGTGCCGTACCTGGACCAAAGAAATCATTAGTAATGATTAAGGAAACAGTAAAGACTGGCAAATAAGCCGGGCTTTCAGGAAGGAGGATCATTAGATGGCAACAGTAGCAGTTTATAACATCGAAGGTAAAGAAGTAGATAAGCTTGAGCTTAACGACAACGTATTCGGTGTTGAGATAAATGAGCATTTAGTACATCTGGCAGTTGTAAGCCAGTTAGCAAACGGTCGTCAGGGCACACAGAGCGCAAAGACACGTTC
>DJEI01000015.1:4451-28201 GCA_002431865.1 Lachnospiraceae bacterium UBA5902 | reverse complement strand
TATATTCCGGATTTTACATACCGGCTTGTGAATGTCCACCAGTATACAAACGAAGAGCTGCTGATTCATGAGGATGAAATGTCGCTTTTGATGATGATAAACCGTATTCAGATACCGCAGGATTTTTCGGATTTTCTAAGATCCAATCAGGAAAAAATCCGCGAGATCATGGAGCGGGCGTCGGAGAATATCGTACAGATCATTGTAAATTCGCTGTGGGCGTTGTTTATGAAGATGCAGGTATCGGTTTCGGAGGCGACAGATTGTTTGAGAAAAATGATCGGAGGCGGGAGCATGGGAAACTGGTTTGAGAATATGGAGCCAATGAACATACAGGAAGAACGAGCGAAGACGAAGAGAGAAAGAGAACGGGCAGATCAGGCAGAGGAAGAACGGGATAAAGCAGAAGAGGAGTTGAATAAAACACAGGAAAAATTAGAAAAAGAACGAGAAAAAAGTGTTCAAACTGTGTTTAAACTATTAAAGAAGCTTTGCACTACAAAGGAACAGGCGGTTCAGGAATTAGTAGAATCCTACGACAAAACCGAGGGCGAAGCGCGGAAACTCGTGGAAAAATATTGGTAACCTAGAAAAAGTTACAAATAACAAAACGGAAGACGTATAATTGCATCTTCCGTTTTGGTTATGTATATGTTTCAAAGTGTATCAAGTATCAAGCTTGAGTGATTAGATAAGCTGTTTGCTGATCCTTGAAGACAGTCGTAGTATGGCGATTGCTATCAGACAGCCAATGCGATTTAATATGATTTTTGCAACGCAGATGTCGAAGAAACATAAATAAAATAAAAGAAAAATAAAGATAATTTAACAAAAATAAAGATAAATCGGTGGCAGTTTTATGATAAAAATGTTAAAATGATAATAATTATGGACAAGAATGAAAATGAGGGCTTATAAATTATGAAAAAACAGGTTATAACGATTGGAAAACGTGACTTTGAAATTGGAAAACGTCCTTATGTGATGGGAATCCTGAATGTGACACCGGATTCCTTCTCGGATGGCGGAAAGTACGGAGATCTGGATGCGGCGTTGAAGCATACAGAAGAAATGATCAAGGAAGGTGCCGATATCATTGATGTTGGCGGAGAGTCGACTCGGCCGGGACATGTGAAGATTTCGGTTGCGGAAGAGATTGAACGTACCTGCTTCGTGATTGAGGCAATCAAGGAACGGTTTGAGATTCCGGTTTCGTTAGATACGTACAAATATCAGGTGGCTCAGGCGGGAATTCTGGCTGGTGCCGATCTGATCAACGATATATGGGGATTTAAATGGGACGATGAGATGGCACCGCTTTGCGCGAAATACCAGATTCCGGTCTGCCTGATGCACAACCGGAAGGAAGCGGTATACAATGATTTTATTGCGGATGTGATCGCAGACATGAAGGAGTGCGTACAGATTGCGCGCGCATCAGGACTTGCCGACGATAAGATCATCTTAGATCCGGGGATTGGATTCGCAAAGACTACGGAAGAGAACTTAAAGTTTATGAACCATCTGGAGGATCTGGTTGCACTCGGATATCCGGTACTGCTTGGAACTTCGAGAAAATCCATGATTGGAAATACACTGAATCTGCCGGTTGATGAGCGAGAGGAAGGAACGATGGCAACCTCTGTCTTAGGACTTGTGAAGGGATGCAGCTTCTTCCGGGTACATGATGTGAAGAAGAATGTACGTGCCCTGGCCATGACGGATGCGATGCTCAAGGCGTAATGGAACGCTCTCGTAAATGCGGAGGCATGGATGCGTGATAGTGATGCCATGGCATTTGCCGGGAAATGTGGGTTGGCTATGAGACGAGAAGGACAGTAAATAAATGGATAAAATATGGATTAAAGATTTAGAGATATTTGCATATCATGGTGTCCTTGCAGAAGAAAAAAGAAATGGACAGAATTTCTATGTAACTGTATCTATGGATGTGGATCTGCATGCGGCAGGCATGACAGATGATCTGGACAAAACGGTCAATTATGCAGAAGTATGTGAACTGATCCGGCGGACGATGCAGGAGGAAATCTATGATCTGATTGAGGCAGCAGCAGAGAATGTTGCGGATGCGATCTTGCTTGCCTATCCACAGATAAAGATGGTTCATGTGATTGTAAGCAAGCCGGGGGCTCCTATTCCGATGGAGTTTGATACGGTCTGCGTGGATATTACAAGAGGCAGACATATTGCGTATCTGGGTATCGGTTCCAATCTCGGAGATAAGGAGGCATACCTTGACTATGCGGTCGATCAGCTGAACAAAGATGAGTATATTCAGGTGACAAAGGTTTCTTCCTATATAATAACAGAACCATATGGCGATGTGGAACAGGATGATTTCTTAAATGGCTGTCTGGAGATTGAGACAATCTATTCTCCACAGGATCTGCTGGCTGTTATCAACGATATTGAACAGGGCGCAGGTAGAAAAAGGCTGATACATTGGGGACCAAGAACCCTTGATATCGATATTTTGCTCTACGATCAGGAGATGATCATGGAAGAGAACCTGAAGGTGCCACATGTGGAGATGGCAAAGCGTGCATTTGTGCTTGAACCACTTGCCGAAATCGCACCATATGCCTACCATCCGGGCTACCACAAGACCATCATCGAACTACAGGAAACACTAAATCATAAGGAAGAATGAAATATTGAAAACTATATTCAAGGGAGCGGCAAATGACATGCGTATGCCATTTGTATTGTAACCGGAAGTATATAAATGAGCAGATAATTATCCGATACAATCGATGTGTAGAAATCATGCGGGACACTGGTATTTATCCTAACGCAGACCATTGGAGCACATCAGCACTTAGCGAGTAACGCATTCATTCGCAGAATGATGTGTTAGGAGCTTAGTGTCTGCTATGTGCGGAAGTGAGCGAGAGCGCGTCTGCGTATGGATAATAGCAGTGTTCTGCATGAGGCATACAGGAAATGTCGGATAATTATCTGCGGATGAAATAGGGAGGTAAAAACTATGGCATACAAAATGTTTGCCGCCATCTACGTCGGAAGCAGCGAGATATCCATGAAGATCTTCCAGGTAAATGGTAGAAAATCATTTCGCCAGATTGACAGTGTCAGCCGGATACTGGAGCTTGGGCGGGACACCTATCGCGAAGGAAAACTGAGCCGGGAGTCAATCAAAATGATCTGCGATGAACTCGAAGGCTTAAAACATAAAATGGAAGAATACAAGATCACGGAATACCGTGCCTATGCAACAAGTGCGGTACGAGAGGCAGATAACATGGATCTGGTACTCGATGTGATCGAACATACCACAGGCATCCGTGTACAGGTACTGAGTAACTCTGAGCAGCGTTATATCAGCTTCAAGGGGCTGGTTGCAAAATACCCGGATTTTCATCAGGTTGTCAGCAAGAATACAGCATTTGTGGATGTCGGCGCCGGAAGCGTGCAGATTTCCCTGTTTGATAAGAACAATCTGGTTGTCACAGAGAATATCCCGATCGGTGCGGTGCGTGTCCGTGATTATCTGGCACTCATCGGGCACAAATCCGGACGACTCGATGAAATCATGGCAGACTATGTAGATAATGATATTGTATCGTTTCGGAATATCTATCTGAAGGATAAAGAGATCAAGAACATTATCGCTGTTGGTGAGGTAGTCAGCTCCCTGAAGAGGATCGTGCCGGAGCTTTCCATTAAGGATGTAATCACACGGGCACAGTTCGATGCAATGTACAAGCGTGTTATCAGTATGCCGGCGCAGGAGCTTGCGGAAAAATACGGTATTCCATATGAGCGTGCGACGCTGATGCTGCCGAATATCACGATTTATCAGTCGTTCCTGAACAACTGTAAGGCAGAAGAAATGTATGTGCCGGATGTGGATTTCTGTGAGTGTATTGTGGCAAATTACATGGACGAAGGAAGCCGTGTCGTGTTCAATCATAATTTTGAGGAAGATATTCTTGCAACGGCGAATAACATTGCGAAGCGGTATCGCTGCAACCGGAATCATGTGGAGCAGACCGCATATTTTGCACTTAAAATCTTTGATGTGGTTCGAAAACCGTTTGGATTGGATAAGATGCAGCGGCTGCAGCTTCAGATTGCGGCGCTTCTGCATGAATGTGGAAACTTCATCAATCTGCATGATGGAGCAAAAAATTCTTATTATATAATTGCGAATACCGAGATCCTTGGACTTTCGCACAAAGAACGTATGGAGGTTGCAAATATTGTCAAGTACAATCCATTGTATCTTCCATCGAAGGATAAGATCTCAGCAGAGCTGGACGGCTGTGATTATATTGTCATTGCAAAGCTTGCTGCAATCCTGCGAATTGCGAATATTCTCGACAAGAGCCATATGCAGAAGATCGAAGATATTTCCGTGACATTGAGGGATGGAAAGCTGATCATTCTGGCAAAGACATACGAAGATATCTCACTGGAGGCGGGACTTTTTGAGGCACGCGCAGATTTCTTCGAGCAGATCTATGGGATCAGACCAGTACTTCGGGTGAAAAGGAGCGTGTAAGGAATGGATAAAAAATTATTGGAAAAACCGGAAAATTATTATAACCGGGAGATGAGCTGGCTGCAGTTCAATTACAGAATCTTGAATGAGGCGAAGGATAAGTCGATTCCGTTGTTTGAACGCCTGAATTTCCTGAGTATCACAGAGTCGAATCTGTCCGAGTTCTTCATGGTGCGTGTGGCATCCCTGGTCGATCTGGTACATGCGGATGTGAAGAAGAAGGATATCGCAGGACTGACACCACAGGGACAGCTTGATCTGATCATTCCGGAGACGAAGAATATGATCGCAAGCCAGTACCGTACATTGAATCGTCAGATCTTTCCGGCGCTGGAAGAAAATGGCCTGAAGCTCGTCAAGCATTATGAAGACTTAAACGAGAAGCAGAGCAAGTTCGTGGACAAATATTTTGAGAAAGAAGTGTATCCGGTACTTACGCCGATGGCGGTTGATTCTTCGAGACCATTCCCACTGATCAGCAACAAGACCTTGAATATCGGTGCGCTGATCCGGGATAAGAAGAAGGACGTTATAGATATTGCAACCGTACAGGTGCCATCGGTATTGCCACGAGTGGTTGAGATTCCGGGCGAGGGTGGATGCAGAGAAATTATCCTGCTAGAGCAGATTATTGAGAAGAACTTGAATCAGCTTTTTCTGAATTATGAGATTATCTGTGCCTATCCATATCGAATTATCCGTAATGCAGACCTTGCAATCGATGAGGATGATGCTTCGGATCTGTTGAAGGAAATCGAAAAGCAGATCAAGAAGCGCGCGTGGGGCGAGGTTATCCGCCTTGATGTGGAAGCAGAGATGGATAAGCGTCTGTTGAAAGAACTGAAGAAACAGTTAAATGTCAACAGTGATTATGTCTATTCGGTTAATGGACCACTTGATCTTACCTTCCTTGGAAAAGTGCGTGGACTGGACGGCTTTGATCATTTGAAGAACAAGAAATACATTCCGCAGCCGGTCAAGGGCTTGGATCTCGATGCGAATATCTTCGACCAGATCAAGAAGAAAGATATCCTGTTGCATCATCCGTATGATGAGTTTACACCAGTCATTGAGTTCATCAAGCAGGCAGCCATTGACCCGGATGTACTTGCGATTAAGCAGACACTGTACCGTGTCAGTGGCAATTCTCCAATCATTGCTGCACTCGCGCTTGCAGCGGAAAATGGCAAGCAGGTAACGGTACTGGTTGAGTTAAAAGCGCGATTTGATGAAGAAAATAATATAAATTGGGCAAAAAAACTGGAAAAAGCGGGTTGTCATGTTATCTATGGTCTGGTAGGATTAAAGACACATTCCAAAATTGCACTCGTTGTCAGACGGGAAGAAGATGGTATCAAACGGTATGTCCATCTTGGAACTGGTAATTATAATGATGTGACAGCGAAGCTATATACGGATATGGGTATGCTGACTGCATCGGATGCCATAGGGGAGGATGCAACTGCAGTCTTTAATATGTTGTCTGGTTATTCGGAACCACCAGCATGGAACAAGCTGCTTGTGGCACCAATCTGGATGAAGGATCGATTCCTTGCACTGATTGACCGGGAGGCAGAGAATGCACGTATGGGTAAGAGTGCCAAGATTATTGCCAAGATGAATTCACTGTGTGATCCGACGATTATCCGTGCGCTGTATGAGGCTAGCAATGCGGGCGTGAAGATCGAGCTGATCGTACGTGGCATCTGCTGTCTGAAGACGGGTATTCCAGGGCTATCCGAGAATATCACGGTTCGTTCCATTGTAGGTAACTTCTTAGAGCATGCGAGAATCTTCTATTTCTATAATGATGGATTCGAGGATGTATATATGGGCAGTGCCGACTGGATGCCTAGAAATCTGGATAAACGTGTGGAGATTACATTCCCGGTTGAGGACGAAGACCTCAAGAAACGTGTGATTGAGATTTTGGAGATTCAGCTTTCGGATACATTGAAAGCGCACATTATGCAGCCGGATGGCTCGTATGCAAAGCAGGATCTGAGGGGGCGTGAAAAGCTGGAGGCACAGAATTATTTCTGCAAACAGGCAATGGGTTCCTTGAAAGAGGGCGACAAAAAGAAAGTATCCCGTATCTTCATTCCGCGCATGAAGATCGGTGATCAATAAAAACAAAAGAGAGGAGACTTAAAAAGTGGAAAAGTTTTTTAAGATCAAAGAGAGAGGATCAACGCTTAAGACTGAGATCTTCGCAGGAATCACAACCTTCTTCGCAATGGCTTACATTATCTTTGTAAACCCGAATCAGGTTGCAGCAGAGGGCGCAAATGGATGGCTTGTTGGATTAGGAGCTGATCCGGGAACAATGGGACAGATTTGGAATTCTGTATACATCGCATCCATCATCGTAGCGATCATCGGTACGTTGTTGATGGCATTTGTTGCAGATATGCCGTTTGCTCAGGCGTGTGGAATGGGACTGAATTCCTTCTTCTGTACAATCTTCGTAGCAGGTTCTTTCTTTGCAGGAGAGGATGTTACGACAGGTTATCAGGCAGGTCTGGTTATCGTATTCCTGTCAGGTATTGTATTCCTGATTCTTTCCGTAACCGGACTGCGTAAATACATTGCGGTATCTATGCCAGAGTGCTTGAAGAAGGCAATTCCTGCTGGTATTGGTTTGTTTATCGCAATGATTGGTTTCAAGAATGCAGGTATCATCGAGGCGAACCAGTATACATTTGTACAGTTCTATGATTTCCATGGTAGAATCAAGCAGATCGGTACAGAGGCTGAAGGCGTGATGGTAACAGGTGTGGATGTATGGCATCAGATTGTACCAGTTGTTGTAGCATTGCTCGGTGTACTTATCATTGCAATCCTTGCTAAGAAGGGTATCAAGTCAAACGTGATTATTGGAATCCTTGCATCGGCAGTTCTTTACTATCTGTTTATGTGGGAAGTACCTTCCTTTGATATGAGCAATATTTCTCAGTCCTTTAAGGATTTTGCCAATGTTGGTTTCCTTGGACTGTTCAATGGCGATGCATGGGATGCAGCCTTTAATAGTTCTTATGTTGGTGGTGTGTTCTCGGGAATTATGTTGATCGTAGCATTCTGCCTGGTAGATATGTTCGATACAATCGGAACCATCTATGGTACAGCCGCTTCTGCAAACATGATGGATGAGAATGGCGACCCAATCAGCATGAATGAGTGTATGCTCTGTGACTCAATCGGTACAGTTTCCGGCGCTCTGCTCGGTACATCTACATGTACAACATTTGTAGAGTCTGCATCTGGTGTAGGTGCCGGTGGTAGAACAGGATTTACAAGTATTATAACAGCACTTTGCTTTGTATTCTGTTTGTTCTTAAGCCCGCTTGCAAGTGTGATCCCGAGCTGTGCAACAGCGCCAGCTTTGATCTATGTAGGTGTTCTTATGGCTAAGAACTTCGCAAAGGTAGATATGGACGATATGCTTTCGGCAGTTCCGGCTTTCCTTGCACTGATCATGATGCCACTTACATACTCTATCTCAAATGGTATTGGTATCGGCGCAATCGCTTATGTTGTAATCGCGCTGTTCACAGGTAATTACAAGAAGAAGGATATCGTGATCACAGTTATCGCTGCATTGTTCGTATGTAAGTTTATCTTCGTCACGATGTAGTGGGAGTGATAAATATATTTCGAAATTTGTATCTGAAATAATAATGGAAACAAATGAGGATCGTACTTGCGGGGTACGGTCCTTTTTTTATGCAGGAATGTATGAAATTTTGTGAGCATCAATCCGGTGGATAATCGTGTAGTATACAATGTTCACAATCTAAATTGTGCAAAATGACGAATAATAAGGAGAAAACAGATTGAAATATTGGATAATATTGCGTGTTGACTAATCTGCTATATGTGTTATAATCCAAATATAACAGAGAAAGAGAGACAAATCCGGAAGGGAGTTGAGAAATATGGATGCTGAAAAGTTTACAAAGAAATCATTAGAGGTTATAGAAAATTGTGAGAAGCTTGCGTATGAGTACAATAATCAGGAACTGACGCAGGCACATTTAATGTATGCACTTATAACAGTGGAAGATAGTCTGATTGCAAAGCTTCTTACGAATATGGGAATCAACATGGACGCATTTAAGAACGAATGCGAGAAACTGGTTGCAAACCGTCCGAAGGTATCAGGCGGACAGCTTTTCACAAGTCCGGAATTTTCCAAGGCGTTGATTCAGGCAGAAAAAGAAGCTAAGCAGATGGGCGATGACTATATTTCCGTCGAGCACATTTTCTTAGGATTGCTGGAGAAAGGAGATAAGGATATCAAACGTGTGATAAATGCGTATGGTATCACAAGAGGAAAATTTCTGGAGGTACTGGCGAGCATACGTGGTAACCGGAAGGTAGAGAGCGATAATCCGGAAGATACTTATGATGTGCTGAATAAATACGGATACAGTCTGGTACAGCGTGCGCGTGAGCAGAAGCTGGATCCGGTCATCGGACGTGACAATGAGATTCGGAATATCATCCGGATCCTGTCCCGTAAGACGAAGAACAATCCGGTCTTAATTGGTGAACCTGGTGTAGGTAAAACGGCCGTAATTGAGGGACTGGCACAGCGAATTGTACGAGGCGATGTTCCAGATTCTCTGAAGAATAAAGATATTTTCGCATTGGATATGGGTGCACTGTTAGCAGGTGCCAAGTATCGAGGTGAGTTTGAGGAACGTCTGAAAGCAGTCCTCGACGAGGTAAAGAATTCGGAAGGTCATCTGATCTTGTTTATCGATGAGATTCACACAATCGTCGGAGCCGGTAAGACAGAAGGATCTATGGATGCAGGCAATATGTTAAAACCTATGCTTGCGCGAGGTGAGCTACATTGTATTGGCGCGACAACTCTGGATGAATACCGGAAATACATCGAAAAGGATGCTGCTTTGGAACGGCGTTTCCAGCCGGTTATGGTGAATGAGCCGACGGTCGAAGATACAATTTCTATCTTACGAGGCATCAAGAATCGTTATGAAGTGTTCCATGGTGTCAAGATCAGTGATGGTGCGCTGGTTAGTGCAGCAACACTTTCAAACCGATATATTACTGACCGTTTCCTTCCGGATAAGGCAATCGATCTGGTCGATGAAGCGTGTGCGATGATTAAGACGGAACTGGATTCCATGCCAGCCGAGTTGGATGAGATATCCAGAAAAATCATGCAGCGGGAAATTGAGGAAGCTGCGCTTAAAAATGAGACAGATCATCTGAGCCAGGATCGTTTGCAGGTGCTTCGGAAAGAGTTGGAGGATTTGCGTGAACAGTCCAAACAGATGAAGGCAACCTGGGAACATGAGAAACAGGATGTCGAACGTGTACGGAAGCTTAGAGAAGAGTTAGAAGATGTGAATAATCAGATTCAGGTTGCACAGCGTGAGTACAATCTGGAAAAAGCGGCGGAACTGCAATATGGTAAACTGCCGCAGATCAAGAAAGAGTTAGAACGTCTGGAAGCACAGGTTAATGAGAAAGACAGAAGTCTGGTTCATGAGTGTGTTACAGAGGAAGAGATTGCGAAGATTGTTGCAAAGTGGACAGGAATTCCGGTTGCAAAGCTGACAGAGAGTGAACGTAACAAGACCTTGCATCTGGGCGATGAATTGCGTAAGCGTGTGGTTGGACAGGATGAGGCAGTGCGATTGGTTAGTGATGCGATTATCCGTTCGAAGGCGGGTATCAAGGATCCGACAAAACCAATTGGGTCATTCCTGTTCCTTGGACCAACGGGTGTAGGTAAGACAGAACTTGCAAAGTCACTTGCCGCTGCATTGTTTGATAATGAAGCGAACATGGTTCGTATCGATATGAGTGAGTACATGGAGAAACACAGTGTGGCACGACTGATCGGAGCGCCTCCGGGATATGTTGGATACGATGAGGGCGGACAGCTCACAGAAGCAGTCAGACGGAAACCATATTCCGTTGTCCTCTTTGATGAGGTAGAAAAGGCACATCCGGATGTATTCAATGTGCTGTTACAGGTACTCGATGATGGACGTATCACAGACTCGAAGGGTAAGACTGTTGATTTCAAGAATACAATCCTGATTATGACATCCAACATTGGTTCGGAGTATCTGCTCGAAGGTATCGATGAGAATGGTGAGATCAAACCTGAGGCATCGGCACAGGTTATGGCAGGCTTGAAGAATCATTTCCGTCCGGAGTTTTTGAACCGTCTGGATGAGATCATTATGTTCAAGCCGCTTGACAAGGCATCAATCAGTGGCATTGTCAATCTGTTACTTGCTGATCTTAATAAGCGGATTGCAGATAAGGAGCTGACACTGAAACTCACTGATGCAGCGATGGATCATGTCATCGAAGCCGGTTACGATCCACATTACGGTGCGCGGCCGCTCAAGCGTTATCTACAGAAGAATGTGGAGACACTGGTTGCGAAGAGTATCCTGTCGAATGAACTTCGAGCAGGTGATACGATCACACTGGATTATGACGGTAACGCGTTGTATATTAAGAAGTAAGAGGATGTTTGGAAAATGGATTGATACTGCAGGTAGAAGTCCATGCCGTTGAAATGAAATTTATAAATACCGTCAATATGGGAGTAATCCTGTATTGGCGGTATTTTTTAGATGTGGTATTATTTAGGATGTTTATTTATAGGGAACTATGTAACGAAGGTGGGAAAATACAGAGAATGAGGAATTTTCACAGATGATTATACACACAGGAATGCGGACGGATATTCCGGCATTTTATGCGGAATGGTTATACAATCGAATCAGGGAAGGTTATGTGGTCGTGCGCAATCCGTACAATGAGCGCCAGGTGACAAAATACAGCTTGTCGCCAGACGTTGTTGATTTGATTGCATTCTGTACGAAGAACCCAGCACCGATGTTTCCGTATATGGATGTGTTAAAGCCATATGGACAATATTGGTTTGTGACAATCACACCATATGGAATTGATGTGGAGCCGCATGTCCCGCCGAAGGAAACAGTCGTGGAAGATTTTAAGAAACTATCTGAAATAGCAGGTGTGGATTCCGTCGGCTGGCGGTATGATCCAATCTTCGTGGATGAAGCACATTCCGTGGAGTGGCATATCACAGAATTTGAGAAGATTGCAAAGACACTTGATGGTTATACACGGACATGCGTGATCAGCTTTCTGGATATTTACAGAAAAGTAGAACACAATTTCCCGGAGGCAAGAGAGGTTGCAAGGAAAGACCGGATCAAGCTCGGCGAGGCTTTGGTTGAAATCGCCAAGCGGTACGGCATGGTGATCCGCCCCTGTGCAGAAGGCGATTGGCTGGCAAAGTACGGAGCCGACTGCAGCGGATGCATGACTGTGCATACATTCGAGACAGCACTACATGCGAACCTGAATGTACCAAAGCAAAAAAACAACCAGCGGAACGGATCGTGCGCCTGCCTGCTCGGTGTCGATATCGGAGCTTATGATACATGCGGACACCTGTGTAAATATTGCTACGCAAATACGAATCCAAGTCTGGTGAAACAGAATATAAAGAGGCACGATCCAAAATCACCATTCCTCATCGGACACCTCCACCCAGACGACAACTTCCATGAAGCAAAACAGGAAAGTTGGCTCGACAACCAACTACGTCTGGACATATTGTGAAGTTTTTAAATTGGAGTAAATATCGGTATTTGAAGATAACTACTCAAACACGAAAAAATGTTATGAGGTTTGTTTGGAGTAGAAAACAAGTAATATTATAGTTTGCACCAATGCTTTTCTACAAGTTTTTCAATAATTTGGAGCAATTGCGAAAGAAAACTGTATTTGCACCAAGATAGATGGAATGACAAGAGAAATCGTTAGGAGCAATTTATCTATAATTACAAAAAAACTCCAAATCTAACTGACAACAGAAATCGACGTTGGAGTATAATTGAGCGTATTGCACATATTGCTCCTAAAAGGTTGTTCAGTCTACAAAAAAATGGTAAAATAGGGAAGGCAAAAGTGATGGGAGTTGCACATGAACAAGTCGGAAAGACGAGGGTTGTGCAGCAATTTGTGGAAGTCGATATCGTATGGGAGTTGTGCAGAAATACCAATTCGTAAGCAGACCATTGGAGCATGTCGGCACTTAATGAGCTGGAACAGCGAATTTAGTACCGCTACATGCGGAAGTGAGCGGGAGCGCGTCTGCGTGGAATTGCGTATTCTGCATAACTCCTGTACAAAATGTAGATATACATAAATTGCGGGAAAACTCCATGAAAGGAGACAAAACTATGTGGGCAAACGAAAGCGTATTTTATCAGATTTATCCGCTTGGCTTCTGTGGCGCACCATTTGAAAATGATGGGAAACTGGTGTCACGAATCAAGAAGGTGGAGGACTGGATTCCTCACATCCAGAAGCTTGGCGCAAATGCAATATATTTTTCACCTGTATTCGAGAGCGATACACACGGCTACAATACGAGAGATTACACAAAGATTGACTGCCGTCTTGGCACGAACGAGGATTTTAAGGAAGTGGTTGATAAGCTGCATGCGGCAGGAATCAAGGTCGTCATAGATGGTGTATTCAATCATGTGGGACGCGGCTTCTGGGCATTTCAGGATGTATTGAAAAACCGTTGGGATTCCCCATACAAAGACTGGTTCCATATCAGCTTCGATGGCAATTCCAACTATAACGATGGACTCTGGTACGAGGGCTGGGAAGGGAACTTTGACCTTGTCAAATTAAACCTTCGGAACGAGGAAGTGATCCAGCACATCTTGTCCTGTGTTAAGGGCTGGATTGATGAGTTCGATATCGACGGTCTCCGACTGGACGTAGCATATTGCTTAGACCACGATTTTATCCGCAGACTGCGCGCACACTGTGACGGACTGAAGCAGGATTTCTTCTTATTAGGAGAACTGTTGCACGGCGATTACAATGTATTTGTAAATGATGGCATGCTGCACAGCGCGACAAACTATATGTGCTATAAGGGACTTTACTCAAGCTTCAACTGCATGAACATGTTTGAGATTATTCACAGTCTCCTGCAGCAGTTTGGACCAGAAGAATGGACTCGATACAAAGGAAAACATTTCCTGTCCTTCGTCGATAATCACGATGTGACAAGAGTGGCAAGTATCCTGACGAATAAGAACCATCTGCCGCTTATTTATGCACTTGCGTTTGGTATGCCGGGTATTCCTTGTGTATACTATGGAAGCGAGTGGGGTGCAGAAGGCAGAAAAGAAGAGGGCGATCCATCCTTGAGATTGAGCTATGAGAAGCCGGAATGGAACGAACTGACCGACTGGATCAGTAAGCTGGCGGAAGCGAAGAAACACAGCGAAGCATTGAATTATGGTGGATTTCGTTCGGTTGTACTTACGAATCATCAGTGTATCTTCGAACGTCGTTCGGAACATGAGCGTGTGCTTGTGGCAATCAATGCAAGCGATCAGCCATACACCGCACATTTTGATGCCGGATGCGGAACCGCGCAGGATCTGATTACCGGACAGCCGCACGACTTCGGCGGCGGCTCTGAACTGCCTCCATACTCCGCGGCATTCTGGAAGATGGAGAACTAATCATCAACAAATAAAAAGTCTCGCATAAACTATACAGAAAGTGTATGTTTGCGAGGCTTTTTTATGGCAGTGAAAATCGTGATCGACGCTGGACATGGCGGATATGATGCCGGCGCTACGTATAATGGAAGAAGAGAGAAGGACGATACGCTGGCACTTGCGCTTGCGGTCGGCGAGATATTGGAGGCACAGGGATACGATGTTGTCTACACACGGACGGACGATGTCTATGATTCTCCAGTGCAGAAGGCGCGGATCGGCAATGAGAGCGGTGCAGATTTCTTTGTATCGATTCACCGGAATTCATCTCCGACACCGAATCAGTACAAGGGCGTGCAGACACTGATCTATAACAACGCCGGACTCAAGGCAACGATGGCGGAAAATGTGAACAAAGAATTGGAACAGGTCGGTTACCGGAATATCAACGTGGTGGAGCGGCCGGATCTTGCGGTACTCCGGCGGACGAGAATGCCGGCAATTTTGGTAGAAGCTGGATTTATCAACAGCGATGTGGACAACAATCTTTTCGATACGAAATTCTCTGAGACGGCAGAGGCGATCGCGCGCGGCATTGATGAGACAATCCGGGATGCGGGATATACAGTGGCACAGGGAGATGTGCGAAGCAAAACGGTACAGGTAAGTGCACCTGCATCGGAGGAAAAGGACTTCAATCAGACAGATGCATCCGGTACGCAGATGGTAAATGAATATTATGGAATATCCCGGACGGTTCCGGTATTTGCGGAAGAAACATCGCAGGAACCAATACTACAGGAACCAACCGGTTATCAGATTCTGGTTGGAATTTACCGGACGTTTGGAACTGCGTCATATCAGGCAAACAGGTTTATCAATGCAGGGTACGATGCAATGGTATATGAGGACGACGGATTGTATCAGGCGCGAGTCGGAAATTATGATTCGATTGAAGATGCGCTTATTGCGCAGCGGGAATTGCGCGACCGCGGATACGATACATTGATTGTGCGTGCATAACATAAAAATATATGAAAGAAGACATACAACTGATAGAAACAAAAATTTACACAAAATATTAAATAGAGTATTGACAACAAAACAAATCCATGTTATATTGACAAACGATGAACTGCCGTAGACAGTAGGTGCCACAAGGCATAAGCAGGAAAACGCCTACCGAGGAAGAATCGTGATGAACGAATTTTAACTCTCATACTGCGGTGTGGGAGTTTTTCTTTTAAGTGCAGTTTCCGTTAATATTATAAGGAGGTGCAAGACTTTGGCTAAGATCGAGTTAAAACAGCCTGTCGTTGAGGAAATCAAAGAGAATATTAAGGACGCTAAGTCAGTAGTATTGGTTGATTACCGTGGACTTACAGTTGATCAGGATACACAGCTTCGTAAGTCAATGAGAGAGGCAGATGTCATTTACAAGGTATACAAGAATACCATGGTAAAGCTTGCTATTGCTGGTACAGAGTTCGAGTCTTTGAAGGACGAGCTCGAAGGACCTACAGCCGTTGTTATCTCTAAGACAGATGCAACAGCTCCTGCAAGATTGGCAGCTAATTTCGCTAAGGCGAACCCGGCGCTTGAGCTTAAGAGCGGTGTTGTTGAGGGTACTCACTACGACACAGAAGGCATTAAGACAATCGCTACAATTCCTTCCAGAGACGAACTTATCTCTAAGTTCCTTGGAAGCATCCAGTCACCAATTACAAACTTTGCCCGTGTTATTAAGCAGATTGCTGAGAGCAAGGAAGCTTAATTGGAATTATTGAGATTGGAAATTACAAAACAAATTTAAATTTATAATGGAGGATTATTATTATGACAACTCAGGAAATTATTGAAGTTATCAAAGGTTTATCAGTATTAGAGTTAAATGACCTTGTAAAGGCATGTGAGGAAGAGTTCGGCGTATCTGCTGCAGCAGGTGTTGTAGTTGCAGCAGCAGGCGGAGACGGTGCTGGCGCAGCTGAGGAGAAGGATTCTTTCGATGTAGAGCTTACAGAAGTAGGTCCTAACAAGGTTAAGGTTATCAAGGTTGTTCGTGACTGTACAGGTCTTGGACTTAAGGAAGCTAAGGACGTTGTTGATGGCGCTCCTAAGGTTCTTAAGGAAGGTGCTTCTAAGGAAGAGGCTAACGAGATCAAGGAGAAGCTTGAGGCTGAAGGCGCTAAGGTTACTCTTAAGTAATTTTAACGTAAACAATAAATGTCCGGTTTGGCAGATGCCAAGCCGGATTTTTTATCTAAGAAATGGTACAAAGAAATCTTTTTTTTGTTTTTCTGCAATTTTTTTCAAAAGTGTGTTGACACAAATTTCCAACCATGATAGTATAGTAAAATGTCATTACTATGGATATGTGTGCTATAAATTCGGATAGTAAAGAAAAAACCAAATAAATTCAAGGGGTGAATGCGTCGATGAAAAAGTACAGAATGCGTCCTGTGAAATCGGGAAGAGGTATGCGAATGAGTTTTTCAACTGAGAAGAGAGTTTTGGACATGCCAAACCTCATCGAAGTGCAGAAGAATTCATATCAGTGGTTCCTTGACGAAGGTTTGAGAGAAGTTTTTAAGGATATTTCTCCAATCGTCGATTACACAGGCAATTTGAGTTTGGAACTGGTTGATTATCAGTTGTGTAAGGAAGACATCAAGTATTCTATCGAAGAATGCAAGGAACGTGATGCAACTTATGCAGCTCCAATCAAGGTCAATGTGCATCTTCGTAATGAAGAGACAGGTGAAATTGCACAGCATGATATCTTCATGGGTGATCTTCCACTTATGACAGAGACAGGTACATTCGTAATCAATGGTGCAGAGCGGGTTATCGTCAGCCAGTTGGTTCGTTCTCCTGGTATCTACTATGCAATCGATCACGATAAATTTGGTAAGACCTTGTACTCATCCACTGTGATTCCAAACCGTGGTGCATGGCTGGAGTATGAGACGGATTCCAATGATGTATTTTACGTACATGTTGATAGAAATAGAAAGGTGCCAATCACAGTTTTGATTCGTGCACTTGGCTTTGGAACAAACCAGGAGATCATTGATCTGTTTGGTGAGGAGCCAAAGATTATGGCGAGCTTGGAGAAGGATGTTTCAAACAGTTTTGAGACAGGTGTCATCGAGCTTTATAAGAGACTTCGTCCGGGCGAGCCCGAGGAAGTAGAAAATGCGACAAATCTCTTCATGGGTATGTTCTTCGATGCAAGAAGATATGACCTGGCGAAGGTTGGCCGTTATAAGTATAATAAGAAGCTTGCATTAAAGAATCGTATTGCAGGTCATGTTTTGGCAGAGGATGTCATTGATCCAAGTACTGGTGAAGTTTTGTTTGCAGCAGGCACTACTCTTACAAGAGAGGATGCAACTGCAATCCAGAACGCAGCAGTTCCTTTTGTGTACATTCAGACAGAAGAGAAGAATGTAAAGGTTCTGTCAAACCTGATGGTAGACCTTTCCGAATATGTAGGTTTCGATCCGAAGGAAGTTGGCATACATGAAGCAGTTTATTATCCGGTATTAGAGAAGCTCTTACAGGAGTACGATGATGAGAACGAGTTAAAGGCGGCCATCGAAGCAAATGTAAGTGAACTTGTACCGAAGCATATTACAAAGGAAGATATCATTGCTTCCATTAACTATAACATTCATCTGGAGTATGGTATCGGTAACGACGATGATATCGACCACTTGGGCAACCGTCGTATCCGTGCAGTTGGTGAATTGCTCCAGAATCAGTATAGAATCGGTCTTTCCCGTATGGAGAGAGTGGTTCGTGAGCGAATGACAACACAGGATAAGGATACTGTTACCCCGCAGTCTCTGATCAACATCAAGCCTGTTACAGCAGCAGTAAAGGAGTTCTTCGGAAGCTCCCAGTTGTCACAGTTCATGGATCAGAACAACCCGCTTTCTGAGCTGACACATAAGAGACGTCTGTCAGCCCTTGGTCCGGGTGGTTTGTCAAGAGATCGTGCCGGATTTGAGGTTCGAGATGTACACTACACACATTATGGTAGAATGTGTCCGATCGAGACACCTGAAGGTCCGAATATCGGTCTGATCAATTCACTTGCTACGTATGCAAGAATCAATGAGTATGGTTTCGTTGAGGCACCATACAGAAAATTGGATAAGTCAGATCCTGTCAATCCGGTTGTCACAGATGAAGTTGTATATCTGACAGCGGACGAAGAGGATAATTATATTGTTGCACAGGCGAATGAGCCATTGGATGAGGAAGGCCACTTCAAGAAGAACAACGTATCTGGCCGTTTCAGAGAAGAGACATCCGAGTTCCCGAAGGCAAATGTTGACTTGATGGACGTATCACCAAAGATGGTATTCTCTGTTGCTACATCCATGATTCCTTTCCTGGAGAACGATGATGCAAACCGTGCCCTCATGGGATCAAACATGCAGCGTCAGGCAGTGCCTCTTCTTCGTACAGAAGCTCCGGTTGTCGGAACAGGTATGGAGGCAAAGGCAGCCGTTGACTCTGGTGTATGTATTGTTGCAAAGCATGACGGTGTTGTTGAGATGTCATCCAGCGAGAAGATCATTGTCAAGTGCGATGATGGTACATTGGATGAGTATCATGTAATCAAGTTCGCCCGAAGCAACCAGGGGAACTGTATGAACCAGCGCCCAATCGTAAAGAAGGGTGACCGTGTAACAAAGGGAATGGTAATCGCAGATGGTGCATCTACATCAAACGGTGAGATCGCACTTGGTAAGAACCCATTGATCGGATTCATGACATGGGAAGGTTACAACTATGAGGATGCTGTTCTTCTGAGTGAGAGACTGGTAAAGGAAGACGTTTATACATCTGTTCATATTGAAGAGTATGAGACAGAAGCAAGAGATACAAAGCTCGGACCAGAAGAGATCACAAAGGAAGTTTCCGGAAACGGTGACAATGCCCTGAAGGATCTGGACGAGAATGGTGTTATCCGTATCGGTGCTGAGGTTCGTGCCGGTGATATCTTAGTTGGTAAGGTAACTCCAAAGGGAGAGACTGAGGCAACAGCCGAGGAGAGACTGCTCCGTGCAATCTTCGGTGAGAAGGCAAAAGAGACAAGAGATACATCACTCAAGGTGCCACATGGTGCTTACGGTGTTGTTATGGATACAAAGATCTTCACAAGAGAAAATGGTGATGAACTGCCACCAGGAGTAAACAAGTCCGTTCGTGTATACATTGCACAGAAGAGAAAGATCTCCGTTGGTGATAAGATGGCTGGTCGTCATGGTAACAAGGGTGTTATCTCGCGTATTCTCCCGGTTGAGGATATGCCGTTCCTGCCAAATGGTCGTCCACTCGATATCGTGTTGAATCCATTGGGCGTACCTTCCCGTATGAATATCGGACAGGTGCTTGAGATTCACTTGAGCCTTGCTGCAAAGGTACTTGGCTTTAATGTATCTACACCAGTCTTCGATGGCGCAAACGAGCATGATATCATGGATGCTCTGGAGATGGCAAACGATTATGCAAACTCCGATTGGGAGACATTCTATGAGAAATATAAGGATGATACAGAGAAGGAAGTTATGGATTATCTGTATGAGCATCGCGACCACCGTGAAGAGTGGAAAGGTGTTCCAATCAACCGTACAGGTAAGGTAAAGGTACGTGATGGTAGAACCGGTGAGGAATTTGATTCACCAGTTACAATCGGATTCATGCATTACCTGAAGCTGCATCATCTGGTTGATGATAAGATTCATGCACGTTCTACAGGTCCTTATGGAATGGTTACACAGCAGCCACTTGGTGGTAAGGCACAGTTTGGTGGACAGCGTTTTGGTGAGATGGAGGTTTGGGCTCTTGAGGCTTACGGTGCATCTCATACATTGCAGGAGATTCTGACTGTGAAGTCCGATGATGTAACAGGACGTCTGAAGACTTACGAAGCAATCATCAAGGGCGAAAATATCCCAGCTCCTGGTATTCCAGAATCCTTCAAGGTATTGCTTAAGGAGTTCCAGTCACTTGGTCTGGATGTTGGAGTTCTCGATGAGAACGGCGAAGAAGTAGAACTCGGAGAGTCTATGGATACCGGAAATGAGAACGTGAAGAAGTACATGGGCGAGGATTTGGATGACTTCAACGAGGATCTTGGAGAGAACGGATACAGCGGAATTAACGAAGATAACGAATTGGAGTCTTTGAATGATGATTATCTGGATGAAGATTTCGGCGGTAATTTCGATGATGATGAATTTTAAGGAAGGAGATTTGTAAGAGATGTTAGCGATGAATAACGAGAAAAATCAAGAGCAGCCTATAAATTTTGATGCCATCAGAATTGGACTTGCATCTCCTGAAAAGATAAGAGAATGGTCTCATGGAGAAGTTACAAAGCCAGAGACAATCAATTATAGAACTTTGAAGCCGGAAAAAGATGGCCTTTTCTGTGAGAGAATCTTTGGACCAAGCAAGGACTGGGAATGTCATTGTGGTAAGTACAAGAAGATTCGTTTTAAGGGTGTTGTCTGTGACCGTTGTGGTGTAGAGGTTACAAAAGCTTCTGTACGTCGTGAGCGTATGGGACATATCGAGCTTGCTGCACCAGTGTCACATATCTGGTACTTCAAGGGTATCCCAAGCCGTATCGGATTGATGCTTGACATTTCTCCAAAGCTTTTGGAGAAGGTGCTTTACTTTGCATCTTACATTGTAATTGATCCGGGAGAGACCAATCTGGAATACAGACAGGTGCTCTCTGAGGCAGAATACAGAAAGGCAGAAGAGGATTTCGGCGGAAAATTCCGTGTAGGAATGGGCGCTGAGGCAATCAAGGAACTTCTTCAGGCAGTTGATCTGGACAAAGAGGCTGAGACTTTGACAGAGGAGCTGCAGACAGCAACTGGACAGAAGCGTGCACGTGTCATTAAGCGTCTGGAGGTTGTAGAAGCATTCCGTAACTCACACAATAAGCCTGAGTGGATGATTCTGGATGCAATTCCAGTTATCCCACCAGATATCCGTCCAATGGTACAGTTGGATGGTGGTAGATTCGCAACTTCCGATCTGAATGATCTGTATCGTCGAATCATCAACCGTAACAACCGTTTGAAGAGACTGTTGGATCTGAAGGCACCTGACATCATCGTTCGTAACGAGAAGCGTATGCTGCAGGAAGCCGTTGATGCATTGATTGATAATGGTAGAAGAGGACGTGCAGTTACTGGTCCTGGTAACCGAGCATTGAAGTCTCTTTCTGATATGTTAAAGGGTAAGCAGGGACGTTTCCGTCAGAACCTTCTTGGTAAGCGTGTTGACTATTCCGGACGTTCCGTTATCGTAGTTGGTCCTGAGCTGAAGATTTATCAGTGTGGACTTCCGAAAGAAATGGCAATCGAGCTGTTCAAGCCTTTCGTAATGAAAGAACTGACAGCACGTGGTATTGCTACAAACGTAAAGGCAGCAAAGAAGAAGGTTGAGTCTTTGGAACCGGAAGTATGGGATGTACTGGAGGATGTAATCAAAGAGCATCCTGTTATGCTGAACCGTGCCCCGACACTTCACAGACTTGGTATTCAAGCATTTGAGCCAATCCTGGTAGAAGGTAAGGCAATCAAACTTCATCCACTGGTATGTACCGCGTTCAACGCAGACTTCGATGGAGACCAGATGGCTGTTCACCTTCCACTTTCCGTAGAGGCACAGTCTGAGTGTAGATTCCTGCTTCTGTCACCAAACAACTTGCTGAAACCTTCCGATGGTGGTCCGGTAGCCGTGCCTTCTCAGGATATGGTACTTGGTATCTACTATCTGACTATGGAGCGTTATGCAAGTATTTCTGACGAGAAAGCTGCAAATGTAGAGATTAAGAAAGAATATCTTGCAGACGACGAGAAGGGCAATCTGGAGCAGTTGCATACAGATTGTTATGCAGGCAAGTTAGATGCAGATGATTATATCAGAGTTCGTGTTGTTGCAAAGAAGACAAAGGCCGAGACATTCTACAAGAATATTGTAGGAACAGTCAGAAACTTCATGAAGCCGAAGTTCAGCAGCGAGAACCTTGCAATGCTCGCATATGAGAACAAAGAGATTACTTTACATCAGAAGATTGAAGTTGTCCGTACCGTTACGACTCCAGATGGTGAGAAGCATACAGGATTCGTTGAGTGTACACTGGGACGTCTGATCTTCAATGAGATCATTCCGCAGGATCTGGGATTTGTAGATCGTAGCAAGCCAGAAAATGTTTTGGAGCCGGAAATCAACTTCCATGTAGATAAGAAGCAGTTGAAGAAGATCCTTGACAAGTGCATCAATACACATGGTGTTACAAAGACCGCTGAGGTATTGGACGATATCAAGGCAATGGGTTATAAGTACTCAACAAGAGGTGCGATTTCAGTATCTATTTCAGATATGACAGTACCTGCATCCAAGAAGGATATTCTGGAGCATGCACAGGAAATCGTAGATAAAGAGAATATGCTGTTCGGTCGTGGATATCTGACCGATGAAGAACGTTATCACGCAGTAGTTAAGACATGGCAGGATGCCGATGACAAGCTGACAAAGGCTCTGTTGGATGGTCTTGACAAGTACAACAACATTTACATGATGGCAGACTCCGGTGCCCGTGGTAGTGATAAGCAGATCAAGCAGCTGGCCGGTATGCGTGGACTGATGGCAGATACATCAGGACGTACCATCGAGCTCCCAATCAAGTCAAACTTCCGTGAAGGCCTTGACGTATTGGAGTACTTCATCTCTGCACACGGTGCTCGTAAGGGTCTTTCTGATACAGCCCTTCGTACAGCCGATTCCGGATATCTGACACGTCGTCTGGTAGACGTATCACAGGATTTGATCATCCGTGATGTAGATTGTAGTGCAGAACGTGATGAAAAGCCGGGTATGTATGTCGAGGTATTTATGGAAGGTGATCGAGTAGTCGAGAGCCTGAAGGATCGTATCACAGGTCGATATGCGGCTGAAAGCATTTACGATAAAGATGGTAACATGCTTGTTAAGGTAAATCATATGATTACTCCAAAGCGTGCGGAGAACGTTTTGAAGAATGGTGTAGATAAGGATGGCGTTCCATTCACACTCGAAGGCGAGTCAGAACCAAGAAGAGATGCGAAGATCAAGATCCGTACAATTCTCACATGTCGTTCACACCTTGGTGTATGTTCGAAGTGTTACGGTTCGAACATGGCAACCGGACAGGCAGTTCAGGTTGGTGAGGCAGTCGGAATTATCGCTGCCCAGTCAATCGGTGAGCCTGGTACACAGCTTACAATGAGAACATTCCATACAGGTGGTGTGGCCGGTGGAGATATTACACAGGGTCTTCCTAGAGTTGAGGAGTTGTTCGAGGCAAGAAAACCAAAGGGACTTGCAATCATCACAGAGCTTGGTGGTGTGGTTGAGATCCGTGAGACAAAGAGAAAGCGTGAAGTAGTCATTACAAATCAGGAGACAGGCGAAGCAAAGGCTTACCTCATTCCTTATGGCTCACGTTTGAAGGTACAGGATGGACAGGTACTTGAAGCTGGTGATGAACTGACAGAGGGTTCTGTAAATCCGCATGATATCCTGAAGATCAAGGGTGTACGTGCTGTACAGGATTACATGATCCAGGAAGT
>DJEI01000015.1:0-4343 GCA_002431865.1 Lachnospiraceae bacterium UBA5902 | reverse complement strand
TGAAGAAGATTCGTGTTGAGGAAAGCGGAGACAGCGATTACTTACCAGGAATCAACGTAGATGCACTTGAGTTTGCAGAGCTCAACGAGAAACTGGAAGCAGAAGGTAAGGAACCGGCAAAGGGAACACAGATCATGCTTGGTATTACCAAGGCTTCTCTTGCTACAAATTCCTTCTTATCAGCAGCATCCTTCCAGGAGACAACCAAGGTATTGACCGATGCCGCTATCAAGGGCAAGGTTGATCCATTGATCGGTCTGAAGGAGAACGTCCTGATCGGTAAGCTGATTCCTGCTGGTACAGGTATGAAGCGTTATCGTTCTGTAAAGCTTGACACAGGCGATGGAAACATCGACATGTCTGAGGTAACAGGTGAAGAGAAAGGTGATTTTGAGGAAGCAGATGCAACCGTAGAAGAAACTGTTAACACAGAAGAGTAATAAAATAAACACACATGGTTGGTGACAGCCATGTGTGTTTTCTTATAAATAGCTTTATTTTCTAAAAAAATGAAATTTTTTCTTATATTTTGCGGGTTTCCCTGTTGACATCCGACGATTTGAATAATATAATAGTCAAGCATGCGTTTAAGGCATGTAATTTGTGTGCATACTTGTGTATGCATGGTGTAAAATATTTTGAATGGAGGTGAAAACATGCCAACTTTTAACCAGTTAGTTAGAAAGGGAAGACAGACTGTAGAGAAGAAGTCTACTGCACCAGCACTCTTAAGAAGTTATAACTCACTTAAGAAAAAGCCTACTGATACAGCTTCACCACAGAAGAGAGGTGTTTGTACAGCAGTTAAGACAGCTACTCCTAAGAAGCCTAACTCAGCTCTTAGAAAGATCGCCAGAGTTCGTTTGTCAAACGGAATCGAGGTTACATCTTACATCCCAGGAGAAGGTCACAACCTTCAGGAGCACAGCGTTGTTCTGATCCGTGGTGGTAGAGTAAAGGACTTACCTGGTACAAGATACCATATCATCAGAGGTACTCTTGATACAGCAGGTGTTGCTAAGAGACGTCAGGCACGTTCTAAGTACGGTGCTAAGAGACCGAAGGATGCAAAATAAATCGGTAGATTAGTATTGTAACAGTTCGTATTTCAAGAACTAAAAAGTGCGAAAGTGGGTTATGTTTTCCATATTATATATTTAAGGAAAGATAGCAATTTCCGCACGAACACATTTCCACAATACTCAAGTACAACAGGTAACGGTTTGTTGTATCTCTATTGAGGGGAATGTGAGTACCGTTGAATTAATTCGGATTGAAAGATCCAAAAATAATTAAGGAGGGAAGAACCGTGCCACGTAAAGGACATATTGCAAAAAGAGACGTATTAGCGGATCCAATTTACAACAATAAGATCGTTACAAAGCTTATCAACAACATCATGCTTGATGGTAAGAAGGGTGTTGCTCAGAAGATCGTTTATGGTGCTTTTGACCGTATCGCAAACGAGACTGGTAAGGAGGCTTTAGAGGTTTTCGATGCTGCTATGAATAATATCATGCCATCACTCGAAGTTAAGGCCAGACGTATCGGTGGTGCAACATACCAGGTTCCAATCGAAGTAAGACCTGACAGAAGACAGGCTTTAGCACTTCGTTGGCTGACAACTTACTCACGTGCAAGAAGTGAGAAGACAATGGAAGAAAGACTTGCAAAAGAGCTTATGGATGCAGCAAACAATACAGGCGCATCTGTTAAGAGAAAAGAAGACATGCACAAGATGGCAGAGGCAAACAAGGCATTTGCTCATTACAGATTCTAGCTTTCGGGTGCATATATACTAAAATAAGGAGGAAAAAACCTTGGCTGGAAGAGAATATCCACTTGATAGAACAAGAAACATCGGTATCATGGCACATATTGATGCTGGTAAGACAACTCTTACAGAGAGAATTCTTTACTATACTGGTGTAAACTATAAGATTGGTGAGACTCATGATGGCGCTTCTACCATGGACTGGATGGAGCAGGAGAAAGAGCGTGGTATCACAATCACATCTGCCGCTACAACATGTCACTGGACATTAGAGGATCATCATAAGAAGAAGCCGGGTGCTTTAGAGCATCGTATCAACATCATCGATACTCCGGGACACGTTGACTTTACTGTTGAGGTAGAGCGTTCCCTTCGTGTATTGGACGGAGCGGTTGGTGTATTTGATGCAAAGGCTGGTGTTGAGCCACAGTCAGAGAACGTATGGCGTCAGGCTGACACATACAATGTTCCACGTATGGCATTCATCAATAAGATGGATAAGATGGGTGCAGACTTCTTCATGTCTGTACAGACAATCATTGACCGTCTTGGCAAGAATGCAATTCCTGTACAGATTCCAATCGGACAGGAAGATGATTTCATCGGACTGATCGATTTGTTCGAAATGGATGCATACTATTATAAGAATGATGAGGGTACAGATATCGAGATTACAGAGATTCCTGCAGATTTGAAGGAACTTGCAGATAAGTGGCATGAGAATCTGGTAGAGAAGTGCTGTGAGCTTGATGATGACCTTATGATGCAGTATCTTGAGGGTGAGGAGCCATCTGTAGCAGATATGAAGGCTGCACTCCGTAAGGGTACAATCGCAAACGAGGCAGTTCCAGTATTCTGTGGTTCTGCATATAAGAATAAGGGTGTTCAGAAGATGCTTGATGGCGTTATCGAGTACATGCCTGCTCCTACAGATATCCCAGATATCACAGGTACAGACGAAGATGGTAACGAGGTAACTCGTCCTTCATCTGATGAGGCACCGTTTGCAGCACTCGCATTTAAGATTATGACAGATCCATTCGTAGGAAAGTTAGCATTCTTCAGAGTATATTCTGGTACATTGAACTCAGGTTCTTATGTACTGAACGCAACAAAGGGTAAGAAGGAGCGTGTTGGACGTATCGTTCAGATGCACGCAAACTCTCGTACAGAGATCGACAAGGTTTACTCTGGTGATATCGCTGCAGCAGTTGGTTTCAAGGTTACAACAACTGGTGATACAATCTGTGATGAGCAGCATCCGGTAATCCTTGAGTCTATGGAATTCCCTGAGCCGGTTATTGAGCTTGCTATCGAGCCAAAGACAAAGAATGATCAGGGTAAGATGGGTGAAGCTTTGGCAAAACTTGCTGAAGAAGATCCTACATTCCGTGCACATACAGATTCAGAGACAGGTCAGACAATCATCGCAGGTATGGGCGAGCTTCACTTGGAAGTTATCGTTGATCGTCTTCTCCGTGAGTTCAAGGTTGAGGCAAACGTTGGTGCACCTCAGGTTGCTTACAAGGAGACATTTACTAAGGCTGTTGATGTAGATAGCAAGTACGCTAAGCAGTCTGGCGGTCGTGGTCAGTATGGTCACTGTAAGGTTAAGTTCGAGCCTATGGATCCAAACGGTGAAGAACAGTTTATTTTCGAGTCAACTGTTGTCGGTGGTGCTATTCCTAAGGAATACATCCCAGCTGTTGGTGAAGGTATCGAGGAAGCAGCAAAGGCTGGTATCCTTGGCGGATATCCGGTACTTGGTGTTAAGGCAACTGTTTATGATGGTTCTTACCATGAAGTCGATTCTTCAGAGATGGCATTCCACATTGCAGGTTCTATGGCATTCAAGGATGCTATGGCAAAGGGTGGAGCAGTGCTTCTTGAGCCTATCATGAAGGTTGAGGTTACAATGCCTGAGGAGTACCTCGGTGATGTAATCGGTAGCTTGAATGCAAAGCGTGGACAGATCCAGAGCATGGACGATATCGGTGGTGGAAAGATTGTTAAGGCATTGGTTCCACTTGCTGAGATGTTCGGTTACTCTACAGAGCTTCGTTCTTCTACACAGGGACGTGGTAACTACTCTATGTTCTTCGAGAAGTATGAGCAGTGTCCAAAGAACATTCAGGAGAAGGTTCTTGCAAACAAGAACTCTTAATTCTGCAAAGTATATATTTGCAGGACAATTTTAAAAAATTGCTTGAAAATATCGCTATATTTTAATATAATGATTTTTAGCCGAGTAAACGCCCGGAAAGGGCAAATAATTTGCCCGGAGGGGCTATATTAAGGAGGAAATTATAATGGCAAAGGAAAAGTTTAACAGATCAAAGCCACATTGTAACATTGGTACAATCGGACACGTTGACCACGGTAAAACTACTTTAACAGCTGCAATTACAAAGGTATTGGCTGCTAGAGTTGCTGGTAACACAGCTACAGATTTCGAGAATATCGATAAGGCTCCAGAAGAGAGAGAAAGAGGTATCACTATCTCTACAGCTCACGTTGAGTATGAGACAGAGAAGAGACATTACGCACACGTTGACTGCCCGGGCCATGC
>DJEI01000064.1:39855-44800 GCA_002431865.1 Lachnospiraceae bacterium UBA5902 | reverse complement strand
ACCGGTGTTGGCGGCGGTATCATCTTAGACGGAAAGATGCTTTCCGGTGTGAATGGTGCTGGCGGTGAGATTGGACATATCCAGGTGAATGACGATGAGACAGAGGTTTGCGGCTGCGGCAGAAAGGGCTGCCTGGAGCAGTATACTTCTGCAACCGGTATCGTAAGAATGGCAAATACATTGCTCAACACAACAGATCGCCCATCGGCACTTCGTAATGTACAGTATGTATCTGCAAAGGAAGTGTTTGATGCAGCAAAGCAGGGGGATGAGCTTGCAGCAGAAATCGTAGACAGACATGGTAGGTGCCTTGGTAAGGCATTGGCACAGATTGCATGTGTTGTTGATCCGGAAGTGTTTGTTATCGGTGGTGGTGTGTCAAAAGCAGGTACGATCATCACAGATACGACAGAGAAATATTTCAAGGAGTATGCATTCCATGCATGCAAGAATACGAAGTTTACGCTTGCAACACTTGGAAATGACGCTGGTATGTATGGTGGAGCCTGTGCAATTATGAACGATTAGTATCGTCTAATTGTGAAAATGACGAAGGGAAGCAGTTTTCCTCAGGATTTTTCTATATATTTTCACATTGAATAAATTTTGCCCATAAGTTATGATAAAGCAGAGCTTATGGGCTTTTTTATGTTTATTTTTGTGAGGACAGTATGGGTTTGAAGATAGAAGAGATTAAAATATTGGAGCAGGAGCCGATGTGCAGGCACACAACTTTTCGCGTTGGCGGGGCAGCGAAGTATTTTGCCATGCCGAAGAATACGGAAGAGATACAGGCGCTGATTGCGTATTGCATGGAACAGAAGATGTCCTATTGTGTGCTTGGAAATGGAAGCAATGTCCTGTTTACAGATGCGGGATATGACGGCATGATTATCCAGATCGGCAGTGCCATGAGTGAGATCCGGGTGGACGGAACTTCTGTGTATGCACAGGCGGGTGCAATTTTAGCGCGTGTGGCGAATCTGGCGTATGAGGCAGGACTTACAGGTATGGAGTTCGCTGCGGGTATACCAGGCAGCATTGGTGGCGCGATTGTGATGAATGCAGGAGCCTATGGCGGTGAGATGAAGGATATCGTATCGTATGTGGAGGTGCTGTCGACGGATGGGACATTTCAAAGCTATGCTTGTGATGAGATGGAGTTTGCCTATCGCCATAGCATCATCAATGCAGATAAAATCGTGGTTGGTGTCGGACTGACACTGGAACACGGAGATAAGACAGCAATTCTTGACCGGATGAATGAACTGGCAGAGACGAGACGAAGTAAACAGCCACTTGAATATCCGAGTGCAGGATCGACATTTAAACGTCCGGAAGGGTATTTTGCAGCGAAGCTGATTGATGACAGTGGACTGCGCGGATACCGGGTCGGAGGTGCGATGGTATCGGAGAAGCATTGTGGGTTTGTTGTGAATGTGGAACAGGCAGGCAGTGCAGATGTGCTGGCAGTGATGCAGCATGTGCAGGAAGTTGTAAATGAGAAGTATGGTGTGATGCTGGAACCGGAGGTAAGAATTATCCGATGAGATTTGTAATTGTAACAGGAATGAGCGGAGCAGGAAAATCAACGGTGTTAAAGATGTTAGAGGATATGGGCTTCTTCTGCGTCGATAACCTCCCGGTCATGTTAATTGAAAAATTCGCAGAGATTGCACACGATGATAAGCTGGAGGTCGACAATGTTGCTATTGGCGTGGACATCCGAAGCGGGCAGGCACTCGGAGAGATGTCTGTGTGTCTGGAAACTTTGAAAAAACGGAATTTTACCTATGAGATTCTCTTCCTTGATGCAACGGAACCGGTGCTTGTAAAACGATATAAGGAGACGCGAAGAGCGCATCCGCTGTCCAAGCATGGCAGAATCAACGAAGGCATCGTCAAGGAACGTGAGAAGATCGAGTTTTTGCGCCAGCGTGCAGATTATATTATAGATACGAGCAATCTGCTTACGAGAGAGTTAAAACATGAGATTGAGAAGATATTTGTGGAGGGCAAACAGTATAATAACATTATCGTAACTGTGATGTCCTTTGGATTCAAGTATGGAATCCCAAGAGATTCCGACCTTGTATTTGATGTGCGTTTCCTTCCGAATCCATATTATGTTCCAGAGCTTCGACCGCAGACTGGAAATGATAAACCAGTCTCCGATATGGTGAAGGATTGTAAGGAGTATCCGGTATTTATGGAAAAACTTACAGATATGCTGGAGTTTTTGATTCCGAATTATTTGAAAGAAGGAAAAAATCAGTTAGTAATTTCCGTGGGATGTACCGGAGGAAAGCATCGGTCTGTGACAGTGGCAAATGCACTGTATGAGACGTTGCAGAAGCTTCCGTATACAGTACGGTTGTATCATAGAGATATTGGCAAGGACCGTATCGTGAAAGGGGAGTAGGTATGTCGTTTTCATCGAAGGTGAAAGCGGAGCTGCTTTCTCATATCAGTACAGGCAGACATTGCCGGATGGCAGAGCTGGCTGCTATGATCGCAATGTCCGGTGAATACCGGGATGGTGTCTGGACGATGCGCGGGGAAAACACAATCTTACAGGAGAAAATCACCAAGCTTACTGCACTTTTGCATGTAGATATTAACACACCAGAGGGCAGACAGATGTTAAAGCTTACAGATCATGGAGATTATCTTTCAGTGAATCCGATTCTGGTAGAACGGAATTGCTGTAAGCAGGCATTTATCCGCGGGGCATTTCTGGCAACTGGCTCCCTGACTGATCCGGAGAAGGGATATCATTTTGAGATTGTCTGCGACCATGCGGAGCAGGCGGATATGTTAGCCAGACTGATTCGTGATTTTTCGATTCAACCGAAGCAGATCCAGCGTAAGAAATATTATGTGGTATACATCAAGGATGGATCGATGATTGTTGATCTGTTAAATATCATGGGGGCGCATGTGTCCCTCATGGATATGGAAAATATACGCATTTTAAAAGACATGCGCAATTCCGTCAACCGACGTGTGAATTGTGAGACTGCGAATTTAAACAAAGTCGTAAGTGCTGCCGTTAAGCAGATGGAGGATATCGCGTATATTGAACAGACAAAAGGATTAAAATATCTTCCGGAGCATTTGCGGGAGATCGCAAGTCTGCGTATGGAAGAACCGGATACGAGTCTGGTGGAGCTTGGCAAGAAATTAAATCCGCCGCTTGGAAAATCCGGAGTCAATCATAGATTGAAAAAAATAAGTGATATAGCCAATGAGCTAAGGAGGAACCAAAATGATCAGTAAGACAGTCGTTGTGAATTTACCAGCAGATGCAGAGGCAAGACCGGTGGCCGTGCTCGTGCAGATTGCAAGCAAGTATGAGAGTAAAATTACAATCAATTCTCAGAACCGGAGAATCAATGCGAAAAGCATCATGGGAATGATGAGCCTGGGATTCGGTAACGGGGATGCGCTTGAAATCGAAGCGAATGGACCGGATGAGGAAGCTGCTGTCGAGGAAATGAAAAATTATATTGAATCTGTCAAGTAGTCTTTGTTGCATAAGAATTTTAACTATGGTATTATATAAATAATTATGCAGGGGGAAAGACCACAAAGGAGGATATCAGATGGGAAAGCTTAGCAGTTTTTTTAGCAAGATTCCGTTTTTGTCCGGTCTTGGCGGCAAGAAAAAGTCAGCCAAGAGCAACGTAGAACTTCAATATGATAAGGCAATCAACCTGATGGAAAATGGAAATGCCGAGGACGCCGTAGAGATATTCGAAAAGATTGTAGATATTGCAATCATGGATCCGAATTATAAGAATTTCGGTACGGATGCCTTGAAAATATTAGGGGAGCTGTATGAGACCGGAAAGTATAGCAACTGTATTGTCGATGTGGATTTGAATAAAGCGACACAGTACTATGAGAAATATACGAATTTGAGTAAGGATGGCGAGATGATCTACAAGCTCGCGCAGATGCTGCTTGATATTCAGAATTTCTCAAAGGCAATTACATTCTTTGAGAAAGCGACGGAGTGTGGTATCAAGGCAGCATACATGAATCTCGGCAGTATTTATGAGAATGGTCTGAATCGTATCGATCAGTATGGAAATAAGAGCGATTTTGTCGTACCGGTGGATTATGAGAAAGCAATGTCGTGGTACAAGAAGCTTGCGGATATGGGAGATACGAAAGCAAAGGCAGCGTATGACCGTGTCGAGTATGCAAGCCAGCATACAGACAGCATTGAGTTTGAAGAAAAAGATAAGCTGTACACAGAGATTGCAGAGGCAAGACGTGCGAAGGGCAAGGAGCCGAAGTATAAAGCAATCGATCCGGCACGTTTGCAGTATCAGTACACTTATGTACATAACCAGATTGACGGATATATCCACAAGCTTCCAAAGGACTGGGTAAAGACCATCAACAGCGATACGGATGAGGAATATTATGCACCAAGCCTTACCTACAAAGATTTCGCAATGTATGTAAGCTATGACAGTATTCCAAGAGATTCCAAGAAAACATTGGAGAATTACCTTCGTTATTGCAACGATGCATTTGACGAGGAGTTGCAGTTAAAGGCATATATCACAGAGTATGCAGATGGAATCTGTACAACGTTCTATCACAAGGAGATGGAAAAGGGTATTGTAACCTTTGCATTCTATCAGGGTAAGCGGCTTGCATGTATGCGTTTCGTATGTGCATCTATGGAGATCATCGAGCAATATGAGGAGATTATCTTTGAGACAGCGAATTCGTTCGCTTTCGTGGATCCGACCCTGGTCAGTGATCAGAGTCTGAACCGGAAGGATAACCAGTATTACAGTGAGGCATTGTATTGCTATTACCTGGAGGATTACGAAGGCGCGATGGCGGCTGCGAAGCAGGCGTTGAAGCTTGGAAGTATCAAGGCAAGCTATCTGTTGATCGAGCTGTATTACGATGATGATTCACC
>DJEI01000064.1:34373-39820 GCA_002431865.1 Lachnospiraceae bacterium UBA5902 | reverse complement strand
TATAAGGATCTCGAGAAGACAATCAGTTATGCAAAGCAGTTGTTTGATGCGACAAAAGATCCGGATCTGGCATTCCTGCTTGGTAACATCTACGATCAGAAGATGAAGGATTACATGAAGGCACTCAACTGGTACGAGACAGCACATCGTCTTGGACATCGACGGGTTGCATTCTATCTGGGACGTTTTTATTACTATGGCGTGCTTCGTACGAAGCGTGATGGTATCAAGGCGTTAGAGTATTTCAAGGAAGCACAGGCAAATGGTATTCTGGAGGCGGAAGCTTACATCAAGGATATTCAGGAGCTTGGTAATGAGGATCTGCAGCGTTCTGTGGAGACCTGGGAGCGTTCTGTAGAAGCCGGAAGCGGACCAGCAGCTTTGAAGGTTGCATTGTACAAGCAGAGTCAGGTGTTCTACATTGCAAATTCATATGAGATCGAGAAAGCATTTTTGGAAGCACTTGGACTGGGAAGCTATCAGGCTGCTTACGAGCTTGGTAAGATCTACCAGCAGCAGGAGGCAGATGAGAATTATCGCGGCGAGATCAAGAGTATCAAGTATTTTGAGAAAGCTTACGATCATGGATATGAGGACTTCGATAAGGACAATTTGTTCAAGGTTATCGAATATAAGGCTGGCAAGACAAACGATATGAGCAGGCAGATCGAGCTTTATATGCAGAGTGCAAAGCAGGCATACGTTCCTGCTGTGAAGAAGATTGTTGAGATGGTAGCTTATATCACACCAGATATCGTAGATTTGTATCGGGAGTTGTGCGAGATCGCCGAGACTGGTGATGACAGCGCGATCATCTCCATGAATATGTTGGAGAAGAAGTATACAGACCTTGTTATCAAGCAGCCAACCAGTGGTCAGAAGGTTATCGAGAACAAGTTTTTCCGCCTGTGTGTTCCGAAAGAGAGCACAGCCGTGATCAACGACGAGGGTGGTACGATCAAGCTTGCAGACTCTGTGGTAGAGTTTGCGGTAGCTGAGATGCCAGTCAGCGCAGATCAGGAAGAGGATTACCTGAAGATCTACAAGCTGATCCTGTCTGAGTATCTGCCGGATGAGAATGCAGAGATCATCATTGCGAACTCCCGTATGATCGGTTCCGGTATGCGTGAGACAAAGAACAACGTACATTCTTACAGCATCCTGTTGATCAGCTCAAAGAACCAGTATCTGTTCAAGCTGAGCTCCAGAGATCGTCGTGAGATGATGATGTTCAAGGATAAGGTGCTTGAGATTGCGAAGTCTCTGGTTGAGACTGGTGAGATCTATGTTGCGACTGAGGAGTCAAAGAAGAAGATCGGGCTTTCGTTCCTGCTTCAGTCGAACGACAATGGATTTCTTTCAATTGGAAAGGCAGAATAAGTTTAGAATTTATGAAACGCCGTGCGTTTGGGATTCCCAATCGCATGGCGTTTTTTGTGTTTGCGAGCGGGAAACCCCATGTCGTGGGTGTAGGAAGAGAAAAGCAAGCGAGAAAACCCAAACCGGAAGCTGATAGGCAGGTGGCGGAGAGAAAGCTGGGCGTGGAAGTAGGAAAGTGAGCGGGAAAACCCACGGCATGGGCGCAGGAAGAGAAGAGCAAGCGAGAAAACCCAAACCGGAAGCTGATAGGCAGGTGGCGGAGAGAAAACTGGGCGTGGGAGTAGGAAAGTGAGCGGGAAACCCCATGTCGTGGGTGTAGGAAGAGAAAAGCAAGCAGAAAAGCCCACGACGATATACCACAGAGCGAAAGCTATGTGGTGACATCCGAGGAAGAGAAAAGCAAGCGAGAAAAATGACAAAGAAATTTGTTAAAAAGTATTGATAAGAAAACTTGTCATATGCTATATATAAATCGTGCACAGATGACAAGGATAGTTGTCAAGTATAGGAATAGTGAGTATAAGAAATAGCGTAATACAATTATGTGAAATGCGCGGCAGAATGGAGTGTGCGATATGGAAATTGGAACTGTAAAAGCGGATAAGAAGCTGAAAATCTGTACGATCAAGGGCAAGCGTGTGGATAGAGAGGATTTCCAGCTGGGTGCCCATGTGGGCGAGGAAGTACCGGAAGAGGTATCTGACGGGAATATAAAGAATGCTGTAGACAAGGCGCTTGTAAGTAACGGAAAGGTGTGCGGCATTTATCAGGAGAAGAAACTGGTCGGAATATATGTGTTTGAGCGGATTGAGGACTATTTTATAGAAGCTGGAGAGACAGTAGCTATGGCAGGTGAACGGCGGATGGAGAGTCAGGGAGCTGTCAGGAAATTGAAGGAGATTTTTGAAGATAGCAAAGCGGCGATGAAGCTTATTTTATGGTATCCGCCGGATGCGCTGTCCGACCAGAAAAATAAGATTGAAGACATGATCCGCAACTATATGAAGGGCTGTATGAGTGATGGATTCTGGGCTGGAATCGAGTGGGGCGATGAACTGATATATCGGAAGAATATAGATCCAAAGGAGAAAAAGAAGGTTGCATCCGGATATCTTCTGGGCGCTGTTGTCGGGTTCGCCGTTGGCTGGATGGCGATGGATAATATTGGAATAGGAGTCTGCTATGCAGTAATATTTGCAAATCTGTATGGAAACATTTTTTTTGGTGGAGTAAAAAATAAAAAGGTGTGGGAAACCTTTGCGTTTGTGAATCCAAAATATCATGGCGGAGAGGAGAATCACGATGCCACTGAATAATTATTTGAAAGAATACCGGGCGAAGCTCGGAGTCAATCAACAGGAGATGGGAGCTATGGTGCAGACATCCAGACAGACGATCAGTCAGATTGAGCGTGGCGATTATTCGCCGTCTGTTACATTGGCATTGAAGCTTGCCAAAGCATGTGGTGTGACTGTGGAAGATATCTTTGAATATACGGAGGGCACGGAAGATGAGTAAAGATAGGAAACAAATCAGGCATTTTTGAACACAAATCTGGTATGCCTGATCTTGTGTATTGTCACATTTATCTTTACATTTTTGTCCAAGACAGATATTATGGGATTTGTATATGTATGTATTATCCTGCTTGTAAACAATGTAAGCTACATGATGCGTGCAGCGAAGCTGGAACGTCATAGGTAGCAATGCCAATGCAGGCTGGTTACGCAGGACTTGGAGAGATTATGCTGGCATTGGAGAAAACATATGCTTACGAAGAAAATAACGGAAGCAGGGTAAAATTTGAAGATGGAGGAAACGAATATGGGAATGAATTCAATTGATGCAGAGGATGATCAGTTTGCATATCGGTATGATACGCAGTTGTTGATCGACCGGAGAGATAAGGATTTAGATGAGGATGAGATTGCAGATTACATCACGGATCATATCGAGGGAAACAGCTTGATCGCGGCTGGTGATGAGGATCTGGTGAAGATCCATTTTCATACGAATGAGCCGTGGGAGGTTCTGGAATATTGCAACACGGTTGGCGAGATCTACGATATTGTTGTGGAGGATATGATTCGTCAGTCAGCAGGCTTGCAAGGATAAACACAAGGCAAGGAGAGTATCTGTAGAAGCATAAAGTAAATGATATATTACATTGCTGATAGGTAACTATAGCATTTTAGTGTATTCCATAGATGCCGATAGGAGAAAACAATGACAGGAAAACTGAAGATATGTAATTTCGGTAAGAACATGTTGCAGATATTTTATGTGACAACGTTGCTTGCAGCCATCTATCTGATTCTCGGCTTTTGCGGATTCTATGAGAAATGGTTTGCAAATGGTCCGGCAGGAATTACCGTAGAGAAAAAAATATTGGCTGAACCGTCTGTGCATCATCTTCCTGATTGAGATTACGATATTCTGGATTGGCATGATCTGTGTGTATCTGACATCACAGCAGTTGGGAATCCGCTGGCGTGTGCTGGGACTTATATGTGGCTGGATTCCGATTGCACATCTGGTGATGCTTCATATCATTATCCGGACGGTAAGACGGGAAGTGAAGTTTGAGAAGCTGCGCGCGAAGCGAAATGCAGTGCGGGCAGACGAACAGATCTGTAAGACAAAATATCCGATTCTTATGGTGCATGGCGTATTCTTCCGGGATTTTGAACACCTAAATTACTGGGGCAGAATACCGGCGGAGCTGGAGCAAAATGGTGCGAAGATCTATTATGGCAACCACAACAGTGCCGCGGCTGTGCGGGACAGCGCGAAGGAATTAGAGGCTCGTATCAGGCAGATTACCCTGGAAACCGGTTGTGAGAAGGTAAATGTGATCGCGCATTCCAAAGGTGGACTTGACACGAGAGCGGCAATCGCACTTACCTTGGCAGGAGATTATATTGCATCACTTACAACGATCAATACGCCACACAGGGGCTGTGAATTTGCCGATTATTTATTAGAGAATATCCTGGAGGCACAGCAAAAGGCGATTGAAAAAGCGTACAATGCAGGGGCAGAAAAGCTTGGAGATACGAATCCGGATTTCATGGCAGCCGTCCATGATCTCACCTCTACGAACTGTGCGAGCTTCAATGAAGAGGTGAAGGATGTACCGGGAATTTATTATCAGTCTTTTGGCTCGAAATTGAATCGCCCATTATCCGGACGATTCCCACTCAATCTGTCTTATCTGCTTGTAAAGCGGTTTGACGGTCCAAATGACGGATTGGTTGGAGAGAAGTCCTTTACGTGGGGCGAAGAATATGAGTTCTTGACCGTAAAAGGCAAGCGTGGAATCTCACACGGGGATGTGATCGACTTGAACCGCGAGGATATTCCGGGATTTGATGTGCGGGAATTTTATGTGCAGCTTGTATCAAAGCTTAAAGAACGAGGGTTGTAGAAACGGGAGAAAACGTCTGTTTTTAACTTTGGCCCCGTTGGGGACGAAGTTAGTTAAGGAAAAAGAATATGGAATATAAAAATTCGGCGCCAGTGGAGTCGAATTTTTTGTAGAGAAATTTGTACATTTTTATATTGGAAAATTTTATGGTATATTCATAAAAAATAGAACTTCGGGCCCAGCGGGCACGAAGTTAGAAACAATTTAATATGAGCTCATCGGACACGCAATTGGGAAGACTTACGTGACTTTTGACCCATAGGACCAGAAGTTGAATGAGTTAAAAATGTTTCTGAGGAAGAAACACGTAAAGTATTCAGTGTTGGGAACCGAAGGAAGTTAAGAAAGGAAAAAATGATATGGATTGAAAGGTAAAAAGGATATTATTAATGAAAATTTTTTATACTTTAGGTGGATCATATCTTATTCATAACAAGCAATTTCCTATAGGAACTGTAATTTTGCAGCTTGAAAATAAAGTTGAAATTGCATGTTCAAATTTTAATATTCCAAAGGAACAAGATTTGTTAGTTTTTTTGTATAATCCATCTATAAAAACATGGGAGAAATATTTAATGAAAAATAAATACACTCAAATTATGTGGAGATTTTATAGAAAGAATAGGAATAAAATAAATCC
>DJEI01000064.1:0-34328 GCA_002431865.1 Lachnospiraceae bacterium UBA5902 | reverse complement strand
CCACATTATTCACATAAAAGTTATAAAGATAAATTTGGCCCGTGTTCACGTTCATCGCATGTACCATCAGCTGTTAGATGGGCAGCAGCGAATCCTTTTTATGGTGGCAGAATGTCATAGCATATATAAGTATTTGAAAAGTTATGTGTTACTTGAGATAGACAAGATAGGAGGCTGTTGTAGTGGAATCAAAGAAGAGGGAAAAAACATTAGTAGAATTATTTGAAGATATGCGAAACCAATTTTATAATACGCATGGTAAATTGTATACAGCACAGGAAGCTGCATTGTTGACAGAAATCATAAAAATATTGGTAAAATTACCAAAAAATGAAAGGGAAAGCGTTGAAAAGGTATTTTTGAATGATAACGTAAACAAAAGTGAAGGTGAAAAGGTAATTAAGGATTTTCTATTGCTATCAATAGATGAATAGCAAAAATGTGTAAAATAAGGAGTTTTTAATTAGTGAACGATAAGATTATAGAAAAATTTCCAATTAAGTTACAAATGCAGTTTCAACAACTGGTGTCCTTGGGCTACAGTGGATGGTCGAGTGAGTGGCAGCAGTTGGCAAAAGAAATTATTATGCAGATGAATGATGAAAGAGACAAGGGAAATATAACGGATGATGAGTGGAAATATATTCATACGACTTATTTGTATGATGTAGGTAATATAGGTGTGAATGGATATCGTTTCTTTAATTTTGTCTTGTTAGAAGAATTGCAGTAGGTTTGTAAAACAATGAGGAAACATAAATTAGACTCCATTGGAGACGAATTAAGCAAAGGAGAAAAAATGGTTACATTAAGCTTTGTATTTAATGATGAAAAGGTGAAAGTATCTAGTCAAACAAGGGATGAGCTTCTGGAGCCTATGCGTGAACATGCAAAGAAATATGGAATAACTGAGACAGGGTATGGCGTGTTCTCTATGGAGGGTGAATATGCACTGGGAGCAATTGGTAGGTATGCAGTTCATATGTCAGAAGAATTTATGAGTTATTTTGATGAGATATTATTGGATGTGAATGGAAATATTGAAGATTGCAAACAAGAACTAATAAAGGCAAGAGCGACAATACGAGTATGAATAGAAAAGGTGATTTGTATAAAGGATGATTTTGCACTAGACGAAGAAACAATAAGAAAAATCGTAGTAGAGATAAAGGATTCTGTTAGCCAGCTAATGGGAGATAATGTTGAAAATATCATTTTATTTGGTTCATGTGCGCGTGGAGATTATGATAAGGATTCAGATATTGACATCGCGATTCTTACAAAAACAGGAAGAGAGGAAAATGCAATATACAGAATGGGACTTGCTGAAATAGCCACAGATATTGCAATGGAATATTTTGCCGTCGTTAATTTCTTATGTATTCCATACAGGGAATATATCGAGAAAAAAAGCTGGTATGCACTGTATAAAAATATATCGAGGGAAGGAATTGTTATATGACAGATAAAGAGACAGTAGGAGGAAAAAATATTGTATGATACTCAGTCGCACTTGCTGGCAAAAAGAGCAAGACAAGAATTACAGGATTCAGGAACGACAACCGTGATATGCGAGAAATGTAAAGAAAGCCCAAGAATCATTATAACACCGCGAGGCGAACGAACGGACAATTGTGACCTGCAAATGTGGGTTTGTGTATGACGCAGAGATAAATCTATAGTAAAGTTGAAAGGAGTTTTTATGGTATATATTGATATTGTTCAAGATGGCTCATTTATCATATTGAATTGCCACAAAGGCAGCAAAGATGGTGAATTTTTTCAATTAGTGATAGATGCTCAGTCACGTGAGGTTATTAAACGACCCGCTGAACCAGACATTGATGCATCTGCGGCATATTCGCGTATATATACGATGCTTTACAATGGTGAGGTGCTCCCTTTACATACGGTTGCCGCATGGGGATAAAAAGAAAGGGTATGTTATCGACAGAAGAATAGCAAAAAGTAAAGGGGAACGAAAAATCGTTCCCCTTTACTTTTTCTTACCGATCTGCAATCGGTGTATATGCACGGTTCTCCGCAATCGACTTGTAAGCCGGACGGATGATCTTGTTGACGTTGATCAGCTCCTCGATACGGTGTGCGCTCCAGCCTGCGATACGGGCAACGGCGAACATCGGAGTGAAGAGTTCTTCTGGAAGTCCGAGCATTGTATAGACGAAGCCACTGTAGAAATCGACATTTGGGCTGACACCCTTGTAGATCTTACGCTTGTCTGCGATGACTTCCTTCGCGATCTCAGCGACATCCATATAAAGCTTGTATTCCTTTTCTTTGTGCTTTTCTTCGGACAGCTTTCCGACGAAGGACTGGAAGATATTTGCACGTGGATCGGAGATGGAATAAACCGCATGCCCCATTCCGTAGATCAGCCCGGAACGGTCGAACGCTTTCTTGTCCAGAATATCACACAGATACTGGCGGATCTCATCCTTGTCCTCCCAATCGTGGACATGCTCTTTCAGGTCGTCAAACATGCGCTTTACCTTGACATTGGCACCGCCGTGCTTTGGCCCCTTCAAAGAGCAGAGAGAAGCGGCAACGGAAGAATAGGTATCCGTGCCGGAGGAAGTAACAACGTGTGTCGTAAATGTTGAGTTGTTACCACCGCCATGCTCGGCATGAAGTACAAGAGCTAGGTCGAGAACCTTTGCCTCGGTATCTGTATAGGATTTATCCTGACGCAGGAGACGCAGGATATTCTCGGCAGTAGAAAGCTCCGGCTTTGGCTGGTGGATGTAAAGTCCCTTTCCAAGATCGTAGTGGCGGTATGCCTGATACGAGTACACAGCAAGTGCCGGGAAATTCGCGATCAGCTCAATGCTCTGACGTAATACGTTCGGGATACTGATATCCATCGCGTTTGTATCGTACGAGCTGAGCGTCAGAATGTTTTTGGCAAGTGCATTCATGATATCCGGTGTCGGCGTCTTCAGGATGATGTCTCTTGCAAAATGATGTGGCAGCTTCCGGTAGGAACCAAGCAGTGTGTTGAAATCTGCAAGCTCCTTTTGGTTTGGCAGTTCGCCGAAGAGCAGAAGATAGACGGTCTCTTCAAAACCAAACCGTTTCTCGGAGGTAAATCCTTTTACCAGATCATAGATGTTGATGCCACGGTAGTAGAGCTGTCCGTCGATCGGAACGGTGACACTATTGACTTCTTCAGAGGAGATGATGGTTGAGATCTCGGTCAGTCCGGTCAGGACACCTTTTCCATCTAAGTCACGAAGTCCGCGTTTTACCTGATATTTTGTATATAATTCGGGATCAATCACATCGTGTCCTTCACATAATTTGGCGAGACGCTCAAATTCCGGTGTGACTGCTGAAAATTCCTGTTGATTCATATATTCACTTCCTTACCTGATATTCTTTATGATGCATTGCGGACGCTGTAACTATAGAAGCGTACAATGCGATAAGTATATGCCGATAGATAATGACACAGTCTGATAATTGCACATACATGATATATGAGCATTTTATACCATATGTTTATCACGGTTTTGCGATAACTTATATATTAGCATACTATAATTTCTATATTTTGGCAAACCATTTCACGTGAAGAAATTTTGAAAAATATACAAAAAATGTAAATTGAATATAAAACAGATTGGAGAATGCGGCAAAAATGGATACAAATAGAAAGGTAAAATGTGGATTTAATGGACTTTTCCGAAAAATTTCGAAAAATCCAGAAAAGTTATTGAAAATTTTTATTAGGTATATTAGAATAACAAAGATACTGAATGTATTTATTTCGAACGTATATGTTATTTTAGGAGGATAATTATGGAAGCAAGTGATTTCAGAAATGGTGTGACTTTTGTATGTGATGGTCAGCCTTGTCAGGTAATAGAGTTTCAGCATGTAAAGCCAGGTAAGGGTGCTGCATTCGTTCGTACAAAGTATAAGAATATTATCACAGGAGCAATCAGAGAGACAAGTTTCAATCCTACAGCAAAGTTTGATTCTGCTTATATCGAGCGTAAGGATATGGACTACTCTTACAGAGATGGTAACCTGTACTACTTCATGGATCAGGAGACATTTGAGATGATCCCTGTTGATGAGAGCGTTGTTGGTGACGCTATGAAGTTTGTCAAGGAAGGTATGACTTGCAAGATCTCTATCTACGAAGGAAATGTATTCGCAGTAGAAGGTCCGGATTTCGTAGAGCTTGAGATTACAGAGTGTGAGCCGGGTGTAGCCGGAAATACAGCTACAAACGCTACAAAGCCATGTACAGTTGAGACAGGTGCAACATTGAATGTTCCTCTGTTCATCAACCAGGGCGAGGTTATCAAGATTGATACACGTACAGGAAAGTATCTTTCAAGAGCAAAGTAATTTTGCAATTCCAAATTTTATCAGAATGATCAAAGGCACGTTCCGTTCGGGGCGTGCCTTTTTGTATAGAATGAGCCAACAGGCGAGAGGAATCCAGATAAAATCTATAATTTCCAATCATATATTTCCGCATCCCGCATATATATATGGTAGGGGTGAATGCTGTGAAAAATGAAATCTTGAAATTACTCCCCCCTTGTATTCGGTACATAATCAATCAGATTGACATAGATTATAACTCCCTGATAGAGCTTCGGTTCCGAATCTGCGAGCCGTTGATATTGGTCTTTACGCAGGGGGAATACTTTGTGCAGAATTGTGGGGGACTGACACTCGATCGGAAAAAAGCGTATCGCGTGACCGCGGATGATATCCGGGGAATTATTGATGCTGTCACGGATTATTCGTTATATGCGTATGAAGATGAAGTGAGACAGGGATTTGTGACGGTTTGTGGCGGGCATCGCGTGGGCGTTGCCGGTCAGGTTGTATTGGAGCATGGGAGAGTAAGAAACGTGAAGCATATATCATTTATTAATATTCGGGTATCCCATCAGATCAAGGGCTGTGCAAATTGCCTGCTGCCATATGTGATTAAGGATGGCAGGTTGTTGCACACACTGATCATATCGCCGCCAGGATGTGGAAAAACAACGCTCCTGCGGGATCTGGTGCGGCTGATATCGGATGGAAACAGTTATTGTAGAGGAATGAATGTCGGAGTGGTGGATGAGCGCTCGGAGCTTGCCGCCTGCTATATGGGAATTCCGCAAAATGATGTTGGACTCCGCACCGATATCTTAGATGGGTGTCCCAAGGCGGAAGGCATGCTGATGCTGCTTCGGTCGATGAGTCCAAAGGTGATCGCAGTGGATGAAATCGGCAGCCGGGAGGATATTGATGCAATTTCTTATGTCATCAACTGTGGTTGTGGGATTCTGGCGACAATCCATGGAGACTCGATTGATGATATCCGCACGCGACCAGTGCTTCGGAAACTGGTCGAGGAGAAGGTGTTTGAGCGCTACATCGTGCTTGGACGGAGTGCGGGTATCGGAACGGTGGAGTCGATCTTTGACGAGAGGGGAAATGAGCTATACATTGGTTCACTGTCGGTTGCAAACTGATCGGAATTACCTGTGTGCTTGGTGGCTGTGTGACAATGGGAATCCTGCACGCGATGGCAATCCGCAGGCGTGTAAAGGAAATGCAGGAATATGCCCGCGTGCTTACCGTTGTCACGTCGGAACTTCGCTACCGGAGAGATATTCTGACGCATGTATTTGCACGTGTTGCAAAAAAATGCCGTCAGCCATATGCACCATGGCTGTCAGAGCTTGCACAGGCACTCGCGGAAGCACAGCAGGGACAGGCATATTCCTACATGGAAGCGGCTGCCGATTTTGATCAGATCTGGATAGAACATGCAGACAAGCTGTATGAGGGTTCCGGTCTAAAACAAGAGGATATGGAATATATATATAACCTGGGACAGACCATCGGATATCTGGATGTACAGGCACAGGAAGAGGGACTGGCATTGCTGCAGGCAGATCTGGGACGGCATATTCGGGAGTTGGAGGCAGAGGCAAAAGATCGTATGCGATTGTCGCTTGTGGTGGGAAGTGTCGCAGGTGTGTTACTGATTATAATCTTGATTTAGCAGATGCAGGGGAATGAAAATGACGATTCAGTTGATCTTTAAAATTGCAGCCGTTGGAATTGTCGTGGCACTCATCAATCAGGTATTGAAGCATTCGGGCAGGGATGATCAGGCATATCTAGTCAGCCTTGCAGGCTTGATCATCGTACTGACGTGGATTATTCCCTATGTCAATCAGCTGTTTCAGGACATCAACACATTGTTTGGATTTTAAGGGGGCAGAGTATGAATCTGGGAGTAACGATGGTATTTGCAATCGTGGCGGTGATTTTGGCGTTGTCCTTGAAATCCAAGAATCCGGAATACAGCACATTTATCAGTGTGGCGGTGTGCCTTGTGTTGTTGTTTATCTGCGTGTCACGGATGCGTGTGATGCTTTCCGGTATTGAAGCCTTGACGGACAAGATCCGGATGGACAGTACCTATCTGGTAATCTTGGTCAAGCTGATTGGAATTGCCTATATCTGCGAGTTTGCGGCAAGCATCAGCAAGGATGCCGGATACAGTGCGGTTGCATCCCAGATCGAACTGCTTGGGAAGCTTACGATGCTGGTCGTGTCGCTTCCAGTTTTCATGCAGGTTGTGCAGACGGTACTGTCGTTGATCAATTGATGGAGGAAACCGCTGAATGAATCCGCGAACCACGCATACAACTACATATTTCACTTGCAGATGGCTGGTATTGATACTGGCCATTTTCTTTTTTTTGGATATCTATATACTGCCTGTGCGGGCACAGTCGCTGACAGGAACCACGCAGTCATCAGACGGACAGGCAGTTACCACAGAATCCACACAAGAGCCGGGCGGACAGGCAGCCACGATAGAATCCACACAAGAGCCGGGTGAACAGGCAGCCACGACAGAATCCACACAGGAATCAGACGATTCGCAGACAACTACCTCCATCTATAATTCCATCTTCGATGAACTGAATCTGGATGAGGTAGAACGCGCGTTGCAGCAACAGGGCATTCAGACGGCTATGCCAATTACGGAGATGGTAAAAAGGCAGGTGGAGGGTGACAATAAGTCGGTGTTATCGGTATTGCTTGCGACAATCAGCAACGTCTTCTTCGGCGAGCTTTCGCAGAACAAAGGACTGCTTCTGGAGCTGGTCGGTATCGTTCTGATCGGAAGCATCTTTGTGAATCTGTCGAATTCGTTTGCGGGAGGATTTATCAGTGAAAATGGATTTTATATTACTTATATGCTGATGACATCGCTGTTGCTGACCTCCTTTTCGATGGCATATTCGATCACGCTTGCCGCACTCGACAAGGTGCTGGTTGCGGTGCGGCTGTTAGTTCCGGCATTTTTGCTCGTGCTGCAGTTTATCGGGCATGCTACGACGGCAGGTGGTACATACAATCTCGTTTTAATCGGAATCTGGCTGATACAGGCGGTGATTATAAGGCTGGTGCTGCCCCTCATTGAATTCTATGTGATTGTGGCACTTGTGAATAACCTGCAAAAAGAGGACAGCTTCTCGAAGCTGTGTGAGCTTGTGCAGAGCCTGATCAAATGGATCTTGCGGACGATCATCGTCGTTGTGATCGGGTTAAATGTGATCAAGGGCTTGCTGGAGCCGCAGATGGACATTCTTGGGAAAACGGCGGTGAACCGGGCGCTGACTGCGATTCCGGGAAGCGTGGTATCGGTGCTTGCAGGCACCTATCTTGCGTGTGGCATGATCGTAAAAAACAGTATCGGTATCGCAGGTATCCTGATTCTGTCCGGCATCTGTCTGATTCCGATCATCAAGCTTTTCTTGCTGATGTTTACGGTGCGGATCACAACCGCGCTGATTCAGCCGATGGGCGATAAGCGGTATGTGGATGGCACGACGGCACTGGCAAATGGAATCGGCATGCTGATGCAGGCGCTGGCAAGTGCACTCGTCTTATTTATCATAACCCTCGCGATCATGTCGGGGGCAACGAATGGAACAGGAGGGTAGCTATGCTGTTTGGCTGGATGAAAAGTCTGATCTTTTATCTGCTGCTCGCAACGATTGTGACGCATATGGCGCCGTCCAATCAATATAAGCAATACATCCGGTATTTTATCGGACTGGTCGTGATCGTGCTGCTCGCAAGCCCACTCAAATTCCTGTTTGAATTTGGAAGCGGAGATCTGCAGGAATTGTTGCAGGAGATCGAGCATGTGGAAGGGCAGGAAGCCGTTGCAGGAGTCGGCGGAAGCATCACGGATTATTATGGTATGGGCATCCGGGAAGGCCTCAAAAAAGAGCTTCAGAGTTATCCAGTTGAGGATGTTGCAATCATAACGGATGCCGATGGAGAGCTGCTGCAATGCACGATTTACATAAGTGAGGCAAAGGCAACAGCGGAGATAGAAAAAGAAATAAAAAAATACATTTCGGATGTCTATAATCTGGAGGATGCTCGTATATATGTAGTAAGACGGTGAGAATATGGAGTGGAAATTTAAGAAAAATGAAAAATGGAACAAGGTAATTCTGGTTGTACTGTGCGGGATTTTGCTGCTTGTGATCGTGATGCCACAGAAGAAGGTGCAGACCACGGTGGGGCAGACCGGATCTTCGTCTGACACAACCGCTTCCTATGAGACGCGTCTGCGGGAGCTGCTTGCGGACACCTACGGCGCGGACATGGTTGACGTATTGATCTATGCAGGGGATTGCACACAGACGTATTATGGATCTGGCGGCACAGAGACGATCACGGGTGTGTTGATCACAATTAAAAAGGAAGCGGTCACAGGTACCACGATTGCGGATATTACCTTGGCGGTATGCGCGCTTTTTGATCTGCCGGCACATAAGGTGGCGGTTTTGGTAAAAAATTAGGGAGGTTTTTATGAAGAAAAAAACCATGAAACGAAACCAGATTATTATCGGGGCACTTACCGTGTTGCTTGGTGTGGCAGGCTACATAAATTTCTCCGGCAATAAACTGGATCTGGCACCGGGCGGGCTGGAGCCGACCGAATCTGCCTTTGCGGAGGAGCAGACGGAGACAGATGCAAAACCAGCGGAGATTGTATCCGGCGAGGTGACGGTATCTGCTCTTCCGGAGGATGAGTATATCGAGCTGAACTCGGAGGAAGAAAAAATTGGGGAAGCGGTGCTGACCTCGGCAAATGCAGCAAATAATTTCGTGTCAATCAAATTAAACCGGGAGCAGAGCCGCAGCCAGAACAAGGAAACACTGTTGGAGATCATCAACGGGGATGGCATGGACGCGCAGGCAGTACAGGCAGCCACCGATGCGTATGTGAAGTTGACTGAGGATGCAGAGAAAGAACAGGAAGCAGAGTCAATCCTTGCGGCAAAGGGCTTCGGAGAAGCAATCGTGTCAATCGGCGATTCCGGCGTGGATGTCATCTTAAATTGTACCGACCTGCCGGATGAAAAACGGGCACAGGTCGAGGATGTTGTAACAAGAAAGACCGGATGTACGGTTGACGCAATCGTCATTACACTGGCACAGTAATAAATTTGTAGAAATCAGCAGAAAGCCTTGCACAGTTGCAAGGCTTTTTAGTTGCATAATATACATAAATTGGGTATAATATTTTACATATGCAATGAATAAAGTAGGAAGGATAAGATAAGGAGGCAATTATGAGCGATATGATAAATGAAGAAGAAAAAATTGGTAAAATCAGTATAGCAGACGGCGTGGTGGCATCCATCGCCGGGATTGCAGCCATCGAGGTGGAAGGTGTTTCCAAGCTGACTGGAAATATCTCGAAAGAGCTTGTTGCAAAGCTTGGTAAGAAGAATCTTGCCAACGGTGTGAAGGTAGAGATCACAGATGGAAATGTAGTCGTAGATGTTTCACTGGAAGTTGAATATGGTACAAGCATCAAGAAGGTATCCGAGGGCGTGCAGGAGAAGGTAAAGCAGGCAATCGAGAATATGACCGGACTGCATGTCCGCGTGGTAAATGTTGTCGTATCCGGTATCAAGATGAATAAAGAGTAAGGCGGTTAATTATGACAAGACGAAGCATACGAGAAAATATTTTTCTGATCGTATTTAAGGCAGAATTCAACAATCAGGAAGAGATGGAAGAACAGATCCGTTATTCAATTAGCAAGATCGAAGAACCAGAGGAAGATCCAGAGGATGTTGCTATAACAGAAACGGGAAAGGTAAAAGAGGAGGATCTTGCCTACATTGCAGATAAGTCCCACAAGATTCTTTCCATGCTTCCGGCACTCGATGAGAAGATCAGCGAGATCTCCGATGGCTGGCAGATTGGCAGACTGGGCAAGCCGGAGCTTGCAATCCTGCGTCTGGCACTCTACGAGATGCTCCATGATGAGGAAGTTCCATTCCGCGTAGCAATCAATGAGGCGGTAGAGCTGGCGAAGAAATACTGTAACCCGGATGCAAGCGGATTTATCAACGCAGTATTGGCAAAGGTTGAGGAACCATGAGAGTAGAAAATGGAAAGAAAGTATTTTCTGTCCGGGAAGTCAATTCGTATATCGGCAATATTATAAAAAATGATTATCTGTTAAAAAACATCTGTTTTGAAGGTGAAGTGTCAAGCTTCAGCAAGGGTCCGACCGGGCATCTGTATATCACACTCAAGGATTGTACGGCACCGGACGATCTGCCGGAAGGTGCACCATACAACGGAATCCTGCGAGTAAATGTATGGAAAAGTGTTGCGGCAAAGCTCAATCTGACGACGGTCAAGCAGGGTGACATCCTGATTGTGAAGGGAAGCTGTTCCACCTATGATGCGAAAAGTGAGTACAGCGTAAATGCTGTGTCTGTACAGCGGCGCGAAGAGCGCGGCTGGCATGGCGAAGCTTATGCAGAGTTGAAACGCAGACTAGGACAGGAGGGTATCTTCGATACGGCGGTCAAAAAGCCGATTCCGAAATATCCAAGGGCAGTCGGCATCGTGATTTCCATAGGCACGAATGCGTATAAGGATATCATGAGTGTTTCACACCGGCGGAATCCCTATGTGCAGATGATTGTCTGTGATGCGCGGGCGCAAGGAGAGAATGCGCGCGAGCTGATCGTGCAGGGTATCCGCAGACTCGACAAAATGGGCGTGGATACGATCATCATTGGACGAGGCGGTGGATCGAGGGAAGATCTGGAGGTCTTTGACGATGAGGCAGTTGTCCGTGCAATCTATGAGGCGAAGACTCCGATCATATCCGGAACCGGACATGAGGGCGATACGTCACTGGCGGATGATGCAGCAGACCTGCGTGTGGAGACACCGACGGCAGCAGCAACCGCAGCCGTGCCCCTGATCGACGATATTTTACGGACAATCGAACTTCAGCTGCGGGCGATGAATCAGCACGTCGCAAATAAAAAACAGAATTATCAGACGCGGCTGGATTCCTGTGAGCGGGAATTGCGGCTTCGGATGCAGGGACGTCTGCAGGAGAAAGAGACAAAGCTGCAGATGTATATGCAGCAGCTGGCGTCGCTGAATCCGAGAACAAAGCTCGAAAAACAGCAGGAGAAGCTGAAGCAAAGCAGAGAACGTCTTGCAAACCGGATGCAGCTTCGGTACAGAGAATATGAACATCAACTGCATCTGCTGTTAACAAGACTGCATGGCAATGCACCGACAGCCAAGCTGGTCGGTGGATTTGGATATCTCGAATCCGAGGGAAAGCCTGTGATGTCGGCGGGACAGACGCAGGCAGGCGATCCGCTGGATGTCACTCTGCATGATGGCAGGATTCATGCGACGGTCGTTTCTGTGGAAGCAGATACAAATGGTGTACAAGGAGAATAAAACAACATGGCAGAGAAAAAGAAGGAATTGAACATAGAGGAAGCATTTGCCAGATTGGAAGAGATCAACAAGCTTCTGGAAAATCCGGATACAAATCTGAAGGACTCCATGACATTATATGCAGAGGGCGTGGAGCTTGCAAATGCCTGTAAGGAAGAACTTGCAGGTGTGGAAAAGGAGATAAAGATATTAGATGAAGTATGATGTCAAGGCAATTGAAGAGATGATAGAGGCGTATCTGCCGGAGGAGACCGGGCACCAGAAAACTGTGCTGGCTGCGATGAATTATGCGGTAAAAGCAGGTGGCAAACGGCTGCGCCCAATGATGCTCCGTCTGTGTTATGAGATGTTTGCAAAGGAACCGCAGGAGGCACTGGTGCGCCCATTTATGGCGGCAATGGAGATGATCCATACATATTCCCTTGTGCATGATGACCTTCCGGCGATGGACAACGACGCGCTGCGCCGGGGACTTCCGACTGTGCATGTCAAGTTTGGTGAGGATATGGCGATTCTAGCCGGAGATGCATTGTTAAACTTTGCATTTGAAACGGCGTGTCAGGGATTTGCGGTGAAGCCGGGCGATGCTAATGTGGAGAAGGCATTTGCGGTGCTTGCAAAAAAAGCTGGTATCTATGGCATGGTCGGCGGACAGGTGCTCGATGTGGAGCGTGCCGGACTTCCCATGGATGAGGAACAGCTTGCGTTTATCTATGAGAATAAGACAGGTGCGTTGATCGCGGCGGCATGTATGTGTGGTGCATATCTTGCCGGTGCGGAGGATGCCGTTGCTGCACAGTTAGAGGAGGCTGCGTATGCAGTCGGGTTTGCTTTTCAGGTGCAGGATGATATCTTAGATCTGGTCGGGGACGAGCAGCTGCTTGGCAAACCGTTACATTCGGATGATAAAAACCATAAGGTGACCTATGTGACATTGCACGGAATGGATGTTGCAAAGCAGTACGTGGAAGAAATGTCCAAGAAAGCGATCCGTATATTGGAGAATATAAAAGCATGGGATGAGGGGGCAAAAGCGGATATGATCGCGCTTGTGAAAAGCTTGATCAACCGGGACCATTAACCTGATCGCATAAGCATATTTATGGCAGGTAAAGGCAATGCATATGTTAGAGAAGATAACAAAAGAAAACGATATTAAGCAGATAGAAAGACAGGATTATCCGGCACTGGCAGCAGAAATCCGGGATTTTCTGATTGAGAAGGTAAGTGTACATGGCGGGCATCTGGCGTCCAATCTTGGTACGGTGGAGCTTACGATGGCATTGCATGCAGTCATGAATTTTCCGGAAGATAAGCTGATCTTTGATGTCGGACATCAATCCTATACACATAAGATTCTGACCGGAAGGAAGGATGCGTTTGAGACACTGCGGCAGTATGATGGTCTAAGTGGGTTCCCAAAACGCAATGAGAGTCCGTGTGACGCATTCGATACGGGACACAGCTCTACCGGTATCTCGGCGGCGATGGGATATTCAATCGCTAGAGATCTGCGCGGCGGCGATGAGAAGGTTGCCGTTGTGATCGGTGACGGCTCACTGACCGGTGGTATGGCGTATGAGGCGTTAAACGGACTCGCGCAGCTGAAAACCGGATGTGTCGTTGTCATCAACGACAACAATATGTCTATTGGGAAAAACGTTGGCGGTCTGTCCAAGTATCTGAATGAAATCCGGCTTGGAAATGCGTACAATGAGTTAAAAACTGGCGTGGAGAGCAGCCTGATGGGTTCTAAGACCGGAAAGAAGATTGCAAAGGTGCTGAAGCGCTCCAAGGATAATATCAAACAGTTTTTTGTGCCGGGTATGTTTTTTGAGGAGCTTGGAATCACGTATGTCGGACCGATTGACGGACATGATATCAATCAGATGATCACGACGTTCCAGCATGCATTCCGGCTGGATAAACCGATTATCATTCATGTGAAGACGAAAAAGGGAAAAGGCTATGGCTATGCGGAGCGGCACCCGGATTATTTTCATGGGATTGCGCCGTTTGACCGGACATCCGGCAAGGTGCTCGCCGCGAAAAAGACAAGCTGTTATACCGATATTTTTGCAAAGAAGATGGTGAAGCTTGGCGAGGCACATGAGGATGTCGTAGCGCTTACTGCTGCGATGGCGCAGGGAACCGGACTGGTACGATTTGAAGAGGCGTACCCGAAACGGTTTTTCGATGTGGGAATTGCAGAACAGCATGCGGTGACATTTGCCGCAGGTATGGCAGCCGCAGGTATGGTGCCGGTGGTGGCAATCTATTCTTCGTTCCTGCAGAGGTCGTATGACCAGATTCTGCATGATGTGTGCTTACAGAAGCTGCATGTGATTTTTGCAATTGATCGTGCCGGACTGGTCGGACAGGATGGAGAGACGCATCAGGGCATTTATGATCTGGCGTATCTGTCACATATGCCGCATATGACCGTGCTGGCTCCAAAGAACCGGTATGAGCTGGAGGCAATGCTTGACTATGCCTATGCGTATGACGGATCAATTGCAATCCGGTATCCAAGAGGCAGTGCCTATAAAGGGCATGCGGATATCCAGACACCGATCGTCTATGGAAAGAGTGAAGTGATACAGGAGGCATCGGGCGTAGCCGTGTTCTCCTGTGGACATATGATGGAGGAAGCAGACCGCCTTGTGGAACGGTTAGAGGCGGAGCAGATTCCTGTGACACTGGTCAATGTGCGGTTCCAGTCGATGCTCGACACGGAGCTTCTGGATCGGTTGATGAAGACGCACACGGTCTTTGTAACATTGGAGGATACGATCGTGCAGGGTGGATATGGCGAGAAGCTGCATGCGTATCTGGCAGAGAAAAACAGCCCGGAGCAGTATTCATTTATCAGCGGGGCGATTCCGCTTGCGAGTGTGCCACAGGGCACAATCCCGGAGCTGAGACACCATATGCAGATCGATGCAGAGGGACTGGCAGAAACGATTGTACCGTGTTATAAGAAGCATTTGAATTAGAGATATAGAGGAAAAATAATGGAAAAGCAGAAGAAACAGCGGCTGGATGTGCTGCTTGTCGAGAAGGGACTAGCGCCGTCTCGGGAGAAAGCGAAAGCAATCATCATGGCGGGAATTGTATATGTAGATGGCAACAAAGAAGATAAAGCTGGAACGACATTTCCAGAGAACGCGGCGATCGAGGTAAAGGGGAAAACTCTGCCGTATGTAAGCCGCGGCGGTCTGAAGCTGGAAAAGGCAATGCAGAAATTTCCAATTACATTGTCTGGTAAAGTCTGCATGGATGTTGGTTCTTCGACTGGCGGATTCACAGATTGTATGCTGCAAAACGGAGCAACAAAAGTCTACGCGATCGACGTCGGGCATGGACAGCTTGCGTGGAAGCTTCGCAATGACGAGCGGGTAGTCTGCATGGAAAAGACGAATATCCGTTATGTTGCGCCGGAGGATATTGACGAGCTGGCAGCATTTTCTTCGATTGATGTGTCGTTTATCTCGCTGACGAAGGTTCTGCTTCCGGTGAAGAATCTTCTGACGGAGGATGGACAGGTGGTCTGTCTGATCAAGCCGCAGTTTGAAGCCGGACGGGAAAAGGTAGGAAAAAAGGGCGTTGTGCGTGACCGTGCCGTCCATGAAGAGGTGATCCGCATGGTGATGGACTATGCGGCTTCAATTGATTTTTATCCGCTGGCACTGGATTTTTCTCCAGTGAAGGGACCAGAGGGAAATATTGAGTACTTATTATTCTTATCCAAGAATAAACAAGATCTGGAAATCGTGGATGCTTCATCCATTGATATAAAAGCAGTTGTTACAGCTTCACATGATACGTTAGATAAGGAACCGGGCAATGAATAAGTTTTTAATCGTCGCAAATACTGACAAAGACATCAATTTAAAACTTTCGCAGGATATCGTTGCGTACATCAGAAAAAAAGGTGCACAGGCGGTTGTGGTGAGTGATGAGCAGCACTACAATGGCACGACGATCAAGCCCGAATATATGGAAGGCGTAGAGGCTGTGATCGTGCTTGGCGGGGATGGAACGATGCTTCGTGCAGCACACAGTATTGGAACCTATGATGTTCCACTTATGGGCGTCAATCTCGGAACGCTTGGTTTTTTAACCGAGGTGGAAGAGTCAAACGCATATAAAGCAATCGACCGTCTGCTGGCGGACGATTACAGCATAGAAAAGCGGATGATGATTGAGGGACGCAAGGGAGAGACTTCCTTTTCCTGCCTGAACGATGTGGTGATCACACGTGCAGGATTTTCCCGGATCATTGGTCTGAATATCTATGTAAATGAGCAGTTGTTAGACACATATGAGGCAGATGGTGTGATCGTGGCGACGCCGACTGGTTCGACCGGATATAATTTGTCCGCCGGTGGACCGATCATCAGCCCGAAATCCAAGGCAGTCGTAGTGACACCGATTTCTCCACATTCGCTTACCTCCAAGAGCGTCGTGTTTGACAGTGCAGACCGTATACGGATCGAGGTTGTCAAGAAACGGAGAACACAGGAGACAGAGGCAATCGTTTCCTTTGACGGAGCAGACAATATCGAATTATCTGCCGGAGAGAGCGTGGAAGTGACCTGCTCAAAACGGGAGATCCGATTGATAAAAATGTATGATGTCAGCTTTTACAGTGTACTTCGGGAAAAAATAGGAGGCGCTTAACATGAGTAAGCAGAAACGCCAGCAGGCATTGCTGGAATTGATATCGGAATATGAGATAGATACACAGGAAGAGCTTACCAGACGTTTACAGGCACTTGGATTTGAGACAACACAGGCAACTGTGTCGAGAGATATACGGGAGTTGAAACTGGAAAAAGTTTCCTGCGGAAGTGGGAAGCATCGTTACGCTGCAAGTCTGGAACCTGATACCGGAACACATGCATCCTATCAGCATGTGATGGCATCGTGTATTCTTTCGATTGAAGCCGCACAGAATATTATTGTAGTCAAAACTGTATCCGGTATGGCGATGGCGGTTGGTGCTGCAATTGATAATCTGTCGGTGGAAGGCATCATGGGATGTATTGCAGGGGATGATACGCTGTTTCTGGCAATCAAAGATGGACAGCAGGCAGAACATATAATTGGAGAGATAAAAAAATGTTGTTGACAATGCACATAAAAAATATAGCGCTGATCGAGGAGATTGACATTGATTTTCACGAGCAGCTGAATATTCTGACCGGAGAGACAGGTGCCGGTAAATCTATTATCATTGGATCTCTGGGAATATGTCTGGGTGGTAAATTCCCAAAGGAACTGCTGCGGGATGACACGAAGGACGGACTGGTCGAGCTTGTATTTTCGGTTGATCAGCCAGCGATTATAGAGGCACTTGAGAAGCTGGAGGTGACACCGGATGAGGATGGTACTTTGCTGATATCCCGGCGCTTATCGCCAAACGGCAGAACGGTCAACCGGGTAAATGATACAACGGTGACGATTACGCGGTTAAAGGAGATTGCATCGCTTCTGATCGATCTGCATGCACAGCATGAACAGCAGACGTTGTTAAAGCCGGCGAAGCATCTGGAGATACTGGATCGTTTCGGTGGGGACGACATTCAGAAGCTGAAAAAGCAGGTGCAGGAAGATTATCATATCTACCGCGAACTGGAAGAAGAAAAGAAAAAAGGCAGCATGGATGAGGCGGAGAAAAACAAACGCATGGATTTTCTGCAGTATCAGATTAAGGAGATCAAGGATGCAAAGCTGGTTGACGGCGAGGATGTCCAGTTGGAACGGCAGTATAAAAAGGCAGTCAATGCAAAGGAGATCCTGCAATATGCTAACGACATCTATGCACTGACCGGATGTGGAGCCACTTCCGCGGGAGAACAGCTTGGACGTGCGATCAAGGATATGCGCAGACTCACGGAGTTGGATGAGGAGCTTGCAGATGCAGCAGGCATTTTAGAGGATGCAGATGGACTGCTGTCGGATTTCAACCGCGAGATCAGTGAGTATATGAAGGATATGGAGTTTGATGAAGGACAGTTCCGCGAGATGGAAAGCCGTCTGGATCAGATTAATTCCTTAAAGGCAAAATACGGAAATTCCATTTCACAGATCTTAGAAAGCCTTGCAGCTTTTGAGAAAGAATATGATGCTCTTTCCGGCTATGAGGAGCATATGCAGAAGATTGAGGCACAATGGAAGAAACAGACGGCGAAGCTTGAAGAGAGCTGCCGGGTATTATCCGAACACAGACGGGCACTTTCGGAAAAGCTTTGTAAGAAGATCCGGGAGTCACTGGAGGATATGAACTTTAATATGGTTCGGTTTGAGATGCGGTTTGAGACATCTCCAAATTATTCTGCAAATGGCTACGATGATGCGTGCTTCTATATCTCGACGAATGTCGGTGAAGCGATGCGCCCGCTGCATGAGGTTGCGTCTGGTGGTGAGCTGTCACGAATCATGCTTGCGATGAAATCCTGTCTTGCAAATCAGGATGACACGCCAACGCTTGTCTTTGATGAGATTGATGTCGGTATCAGCGGCAGAACTGCACAGAAGGTGGCGGAGAAGATGTCGATTCTGTCACGGCAGCATCAGGTCATCTGCATCACGCATCTTTCCCAGATCGCGGCGATGGCAGATGCGCATTATCTTATTGAAAAAAATGTGGAAAATGAGAAAACAATTTCCAGCATCCGGCTGCTTTCGAAGGAAGAGGAAATTGAAGAATTGGCAAGACTCATCGGTGGTGCAAAGATCACAGAGACGACGATTCACACTGTGACCGAGATGAAAGGATTGGCAGAACAGGCAAAAATAAACTGAATTACATAGAATGAATTATTCGATACTAAGAGTACATGGAGGAATCTATGTACTCTTTTTTATAGCACAAATCATAAGCAATTAAGCGATTTGAAATAAAGAAATGAAATCAGGAGAGGAGGAAGCGATGTGAGAAGGTATCGAATCTTTTTAGTTGTACTGTTGCTGATGGTGCTTGGCATCTTAGGGTATCACAACCGGGAGTTCCTGTTCGCAAAGGGAGGAGATACGGATGCGGAGACGCAGGCGGATTCCCTGCCGGTTGTATCAAGTAAAGGGAAGACCGAATGCATGGTCTGTCCGTCGGGAGAACCCGTTGGAATCTATGTAAAAACAAAAGGTGTAATGGTGATCGGCGTCAATTCGGTTGTGGATGAACAGGGGAACACATGCAACCCATGTGAGAATCTGTTATTGCCTGGCGATTATGTAATGCGTATCAACGGACAGAGTGTGGATGATAAAAAATCAATGCTGGAGCTGGTACAGCAAAGCGAAGGACATGAGCTGCTGCTCCGTGTCTGCCGGGAAAATGAGTACCGGACGGTGCGAGTGACACCGGTGAAGAAAAAGGATGGTGACTATGCGCTTGGACTCTGGGTAAAGGATGATATTTCAGGAATCGGCACGATCACCTATACAGATGGTGAACGGTTTGCCGCACTTGGACACAGCATCAACGACAACGACACAGGGATCATGTTCCGCGTGTCCGATGGCGCGTTGTATGAGACGACGATCGTGCGCATAAAAAAGCCGGAAGCGGATAAGCCGGGACGGCTGGAGGGCATCATCAATTATACCGGACGGTATGTGATCGGGCGAGTGGAGGAAAACAGTGCCTTTGGTATCCATGGATATCTGACAAAACGACAGCAAAAGACACATATGCAGGACACACGGGTGGCAGTTGGACGAAAATCCGAGGTGCATGTCGGATGTGCGTATCTGCTTTCCTCGGTGTCCGGGGAGTCGAAACAATACGAAATCGAGATCGTGTCAGTCGATTCTGACAATGAGAACGGACGGTGTATGGAATTTAAGGTAACCGATTCGACACTGCTTTCTCTGACCGGCGGAATCGTGCAGGGAATGAGTGGCACACCAATCCTGCAGGATGGCAGGCTGATCGGGGCAGTGACGCATGTATTTGTCAACGATTCGACACGAGGCTACGGCATTTTTATCGAAGAAATGATGCAGTAAAAAATGGGAAAAATTGACCGAAAATGCTGTCAATATTTACTGTCGCAACTTGCGTTTTATTATGTATTGCCCTCGCAAAATAATGAAACTATAATGTCTTTGATATCAAGATTAGAGGGGGATAGTTTTATGAAGACAAAAGTGCTTATCATAAAACATGATACAAAGGCAGCGACGGAATTAAGACAGCAGCTTGCAAAGAATAAGGATATTTGCGTGTGTGATATTATTTCAGACGGCGGAAACGCAGTTTCGGCAATTCGCGCACAAAATCCCAATGTCATTTTGCTGGATTTCCTGTTGCCGAATCTGGATGGACTGGCAGTGATGGAGGAGGTTAACGGATGGGGAACCCGTGGATACCGCTTTCTGCTGCAGGGGAATGCCAGCCAGATTCGATTTGCACAAAATACATGCCGGGGAAATGTCGATCATATTTTCGTCCGTTTTATTGATGAAGAATATAACGATTTCGATCTGGAAAAGGAAATCCTGTCCTTAGCGCGCGGCAAACAGACGGGGATGAGTGTCTGCCAGGCGGAGGATGCAGGCGAAGAATTGCAGACGAAGCTCGAAGTAAAGGTTACGGAAATCATTCACGAGGTAGGTGTACCCGCGCATATCAAGGGATACCAGTATCTTCGCAGCTCCATTCTGATGGCAGTACAGGATATGGATATCCTTGATTCCATCACGAAGCAGCTCTATCCATCGATTGCAAAGGCATACGCAACGACACCATCCCGTGTGGAGCGGGCCATCCGGCATGCCATTGAGGTGGCATGGAGCAGAGGCAACTCCGACACGATGCATGAGTTATTTGGATATACATTGCAGCAGGGAAAGCTGAAGCCGACAAACTCGGAATTTATAGCACTCATAGCCGACAAAATACGACTTGAATCGAAGATGAAAAGCGCGTAGACAAAATTATCCACAAAAAGAAAATTTCTGTGGAAATGCGCTTGACAATGGTATTTTGAAATTATATCATCTTCCTATGGTTAATTTTGATTGATAGGAGGTTGGTTCCAAGAAGGGGAGGATAATATGAATACGGAGAGAATCAGGGTGATGATTGCGGATGCCGGGTATGAGATGCTTGGCCGGCAGTTAGAAGCCTATAATGGGGAGAGATTCGATATCGTTTGCTGTACGGCGGATGGAAATGAGGTGTATGACCAGGTGCTGCAGGCACAGCCGGATGTGTTGCTGATGGATGTTTTCATTACCAACGTAGATGGACTGGAGGTATTAGAGCAGCTACGGGAGAATCCGTCACTGGCGGAGCTGAAGATTATTTTCTTGTCGACGGTGGGTTCGAGCAGGATCATCAATATGGCATTCAATTTAGGTGCAGATTATTATATGATGAAGCCTTGTAATCCGAAGATACTGGCAAAACGAATTATACAGATTGCAGACTTTGCAAAGGTTGGGGAGCCGATGGAAGGATGCGGGGATGAGGATACCAAACTGCCAGCCAACAATGTGTATGATTATGGTATGCATACGATGGAGAACGATGTAACGGAGATCATCCGTGAGATCGGTATTCCGGCGCATATCAAGGGATATCAGTACATACGTGAGGGCATCATGATGGCAGTCAATGATATGAATATGCTCAATTATATAACGAAGCTGTTGTATCCAAGTATAGCGAAAAAATATAAGACGACGTCCAGCAGTGTGGAGCGTGCCATCCGTCATGCGATTGAAGTTGCATGGGGAAGAGGCAAGATCGAAGTGATCGAGGATATGTTTGGCTATACGGTGAGTGCAGGAAAAGGAAAACCAACGAATTCCGAATTTATTGCCCTGATCGCGGACAAGCTGAGGATTGAGTATAAAATGCATGCAAGCTAAAAATAAAATCCATGCAAAGTTACGAAAGGAGATAAAGACGTGGCAACGGAAGGAACAAGAGAAGGTGGTTCCAGCATGAACAGAGGACAAGGAAAATATTTTGATCGGGAGAAACGACCGGGTGGAGGAACAAGATTCCAGAAATCAGATCGTTCCGGTGTACCGAGAGGTGACCGGCAGGCAGGTGGAGACAGACCACAGCGAGGAAATGGAAACCGGTCATACGGAGAGAAATCATACGGTGACAGACCATATGGAGACAGACCACCGAGAAATGAGCGTCCAAACCGAAACTACGGAGGTGCTCCTAAGTTTCCGAAAAAGGATGAGGATGAGGAAGACAGAGGCAGAAGAAGCAAGCCATCCCGTCCAAAGGAGAGTAAGCCGACGATCGCAATTCCGGACAAAAACAAAGTCCAGATGCGCTTAGAGAAGGAACAGAAATCGGTTAAGAAGAAGCAGAACAACAAAAAACGGGAATCCAGTCGTCCGCAGCCAAAGCAGAAGCGGTCAAGTAATATCAATTATACGAAGAACTATGCCAATGGCGCGTATGATGATTATGAGGATTTTGATGATTGGGAATAAAAAGGCAGGCACCATACAGCAGTTTGTATGGTGCCTTTTTGCGTGCTGGTATGCAGTGGTTTTACTTGTCTTGGAGAAATGAATGTGATATGATAATTTTATCTGTGGAATTTGTGATACACATGGAGGAACATTTTGGACGAGAACAATCTGGATAGTCTGTTGGATGAATTATCATCGATGGATGGAGAATTGAATGAGAATATTGATATAGATTCCGGCGTAGATGTCGATGCAGATGATATGGATGACATTTCTCTCGATGAACTGGATCATTTAGATGGCATGGATCTTGGAGACCTGGATTTCGATGATATTGATTTTGACGATGTCGATATCACAAAGCTGGACGCAGGAGCCAATCCGGTCGTAAAGAAGAAGCTGCAGGAACAGGAGACAGATGACATGAATCTGGACGCCCTGATAGAGAAGGCAAATCAGGAGAATGTGAAGCCAGAACCGCCACAGGAAGAGCAGGTGGCGCAGACGGACGATACTGATGTGTTTGGCGAAGCAGATATGCAGATGCAGGAAGATACTGCGCTGCCAGAGGGCGTGTTTGATGAATCTCTGCTGGATCCGATGAATCTCGGATACAACGAAGCGGAAGAGACGACAGACAAAGCGGAAGAGACGACAGACAAAGCGAAAAGCCCATATACGGCAGATGAGGATAGTCTGGATGCATTGTTACAGTCCTCTATGGCAGAAAGTTTATTAAATGGAGATCTGGATGATATCGAGGATATCGGAGAAAAACCAGAGAAACCGGCAAAAAAGGTGAAGCAGCCGCGGAAAAAAGCAGAGAAGAAAAAAGCGGAGATCGAGGAAGAAGAGACAGAGCACAAAAAGAAAACGATTTCCGAGATCCTTTTCGGTGAGCCGGATGAGGATGACTTAGAAGAGGAAGCTTTGTTCGAGGAGAAGAAAGCGAAGAGGGAAGCCGAAAAGAAGAAAAAACAGGCAGAACGGGAAGCGAAAAAAGAAGAAAAGGACGCAGCCAAGCAGGAGCTGCTTACTGCGAAGCAGGCGAAGGATAAAGCAAAACAGAAGGAAAAAGCCGACAAAAAACGACAAAAAGATGAAGCCTATGCGGCAGAACTCGAAGCGGAAAAAGATCAGAAAAAGGTTTCAACACCGACCGTCATTGTCGTATTTGTGCTGTTTTTTGCGCTTGCAGCCGGAGTCGTGCTCGGCACGAACCGGTTTAACTATTCGCAGGTAATCAAGAAAGCGGCGAATTATTTCGAACGGCAGCGATATCGTCTGGCATATGACGAAGTATCTGGCGTGGAGGTAAAGGAAAAAGATCAGGATTTGAAAGACCGTATCTATACTGTCATGTATGTGGAACGGCTCTACGAATCCTACGAGAATAACATGAAGCTTGACAGAGCGGACAAAGCACTCGATGCACTGCTCCGTGGAATCGAGAAATATGATGAGCATTACGATGAGGCGGTAGAGCTTGATATTGTGAAAGATATTGATTCCTGCCGGGATAAGATTATAAATGCCCTGTGGAATACTTATGGTATCACGGAGGAAACAGCATACCAGATCTTAGCGATGGAGGGACAGGAGTATACCAAGACCTTGTCGGAGCTTGGCGCAAAAGCAGCGGAGACAGAAACTCCGACGGATGCGCAGGGACAGTAATAAATGCAACTATTGACCGTATAAATGTGACAGAGGATGAAACAATGATAGCAATTTTAGATTACGATGCAGGCAACATTAAAAGTGTAGAAAAAGCAGTGCATTATCTGGGCGAAGAAGCCGTGATCACGCGGGATAAAGATCTGATCTTATCGTGTGACAAGGTGATCCTGCCAGGCGTGGGAAGCTTTGGCGATGCGATGGGTAAGCTGCGGGAGTACAAGCTGGATCAGGTTATTTACGATGTGGTAGATGCCGGGACTCCATTTCTTGGAATCTGCCTTGGCTTACAGCTTCTGTATAAGACGAGTGAGGAAAGCCCTGGGGCGACCGGGCTTGGTATCTTGGATGGCGAGATTTTACGGATTCCGGATGCACCGGATCTGAAGGTGCCACAGATTGGATGGAATTCCCTCGATATTACACCGGGTGCGAAATTATTTGCCGGTGTCGAGGAACATCCATATGTATATTTCGTGCATTCGTATTACCTGAAATCCAAAGATGAAGCAGATGTTGCGGCGCGGACACATTATTCCGTGGATATTCACGCTTCCGTGGAAAAGGGAAATGTGTTTGCTTGTCAGTTCCATCCGGAGAAGAGTTCAACGGTAGGACTGAAGATATTGGATAACTTTATACACTTATAAGAGACGAGGGAGGAAGAGAGTATGCATACAAAGAGAATTATTCCTTGTCTGGATGTCAACAATGGCAGGGTTGTAAAGGGTATCAATTTTGTGAATTTAAAAGATGCAGGCGATCCGGTTGCAGTTGGTGCAGCCTATGATAAGGCGGGTGCGGATGAGCTTGTATTTCTGGATATTACAGCATCTTCGGATTCGAGAAACATCGTGATCGATATGGTGCGGAAGGTTGCGGAGACCGTGTTTATTCCGTTTACCGTTGGCGGTGGTATCCGTACGGTTGATGATTTCAAGGCGATCTTACGTGAGGGTGCGGACAAGATCAGTATCAATTCATCCGCCATCAATACACCACGTCTGATCAGTGATGCCGCAGATAAGTTCGGCAGCCAGTGTGTGGTTGTTGCGATTGATGCGAGAAGAAGAGAAGATGGAAGCGGCTGGAATGTATATAAGAATGGTGGACGTGTCGATACCGGACTCGATGCGATCGAGTGGGCGATGCAGGCAGATAAGCTTGGTGCCGGCGAGATTCTGCTTACGAGCATGGACTGTGATGGCACGAAGGCAGGCTACGATGTGGAGTTGACCAGACTGATCGCCGAAAATGTATCCGTTCCGGTAATTGCGTCCGGCGGTGCAGGAACAAAGGAGCATTTCTATGATGCACTGACAGAGGGAAAAGCAGACGCAGCACTTGCAGCATCTCTGTTCCACTACAAGGAGCTTGAGATCATGGATCTCAAAGCATATCTGGCGGAGCGGGGAATCCCGATGCGTATGTAGTGATATACGACGGTAGAAGAAGGACTTAAAACATGATAACACTCATTGAAAATGATATTTCTCTGGAAGAGTATCTGACGCTTCGGGAGAAGGTTGGCTGGAAAAAACTGACAGACAGGCAGGCGGCGCATGCCCTTGCGAATTGTCTGTATAAGGTAAAAGCGGTCGATACGGACGGACAGGTTGTCGGTATGGGACGCATTGTTGGAGATGGCGCCGTGGTGTGCTATATTCAGGATCTGATTGTGATTCCGCAGGTGCAGGCACAGGGTATTGGCTCACAGATCATACAGAAACTGAAAGCGTATGTGGAATCTCTGCGGGAAGAGGGAAGCACGATGATGTTATGTCTGATGTGTGCCAAGGGCAGAGAACCATTTTATGAAAAACATGGATTTATGCAGCGACCGACCGATGCACTTGGACCTGGTATGATCCAGTATCTGACAGAAAAATAAAGCGTAAAACAAAAAATCCTCCCATCTGGGAGGTTTTTGCTTTCTATCGAGCGGTGAATATTATTCAGCAAGATATGGCTTCAATGCAGCCATGATATCTTCTGTATCCTTATCTGTATGTACATTTAAGTCGATTGGCTTGGAAATATCCAAACTGAAAATACCCATGATGGACTTCGCATCAATAACATAACGACCAGATACCAAGTCGAATTCAGCATTGAAACCGCTGATGTCATTAACAAAACTCTTCACCTTGTCAATAGAATTGAGAGAAACTTTAACCTTTAACATATAGAAACCTCCTTGTATATTATGAAAGCGAAAAATAATCTCAAAAATATATCTTTCGCACTTTTTTTATCTATGTTACTATAATAAAAGTTTACACTATAAAAGTCAAGAATCAGCAGGAGAAATTTGCGTAAAATGTATGTGAATATTTTAAATAAAAAAGTAGCAGTCTGCACACTTGGATGCAAGGTGAATCAATATGAGTCAGACAGCATGATAGATATACTGAAGAAAAATGGATGCGAGATTGTACCATTTTCACAGTTTGCAGATGTGTATATCGTCAATACCTGTTCAGTCACGAATATGGCGGAGCGAAAGTCGAGACAGATGCTACACCGTGCAAAAAAGAAGAACCCGGAGGCGGTGATTGTGGCAGCCGGATGCTATGTGCAGGCAGCCGAGGAGGCGTTGGCGAAGGATCTTGGCATTGATATTCTGATCGGAAACAACTGCAAGAAGGATGTTGCCCGTATCTTAAGTGAATATTATGAGGATACGTCCATGCATGAAGTTGTGATCGACATCAACCACACGAACGAATATGAGGAAATGACGCTCGTAAAGCCGAACGAGCGATGCCGTGCCTATGTCAAGGTGCAGGATGGCTGTAATAATTTCTGCACGTATTGTATCATCCCGTATACGCGAGGCAGAATCCGCAGCCGGAAGCTTGCGGATGTCGTGCGTGAGGTAGAAGGACTGGCAGCAGAAGGGGTACAGGAGGTTGTCATCACAGGTATCAACCTGTCTTCCTATGAGGATGAGGATGGCGCATCGCTGCTGATGCTGTTACAGGCAGTTGCCCAAGTGGATGGTATTAAGCGTATCCGGATGGGATCGCTGGAGCCGCGTGTGATCACAGAGGAATTCCTGGATGGTATCACAGCGATTGATAAGGTGTGTCCGCATTTTCATCTGTCGCTGCAGAGTGCCTGCAATGAGACGTTAAAGCGGATGAACCGGAAATATACGATCGAAGAATATATGGAAAAATGTGAGATGATCCGCAAGGCATATGACCGCCCGGCAATCGCGACGGATGTGATCGTTGGATTTCCGGGAGAGACAGAGGAAGAATTTGCAACAACGGTGGCAAATCTGGAGAAGCTGAATCTCTATGAGATGCATATCTTTAAATATTCAAAGCGGAGCGGTACGATCGCGGCGACAATGGAGCATCAGGTGAGCGATGCAATGAAGGAGAAGCGGAGCAATGTGCTGCTGGAGCTGACGGCGAACCAGAAGGCAGCATTTGAAGCACAGTTTTCCGGAGAACTGCTTCTGGTGCTGATGGAGGAGTATGACTGTATCGACAAAGATGGAAAGCCGGCGTATGTCATGAAGGGACATACAGATCGTTATATTCTTGTGAAGCAGGAGACGACAAGAGAAGTCTGCGAGCAGAGTGTTAATACGTTCGTGGATATTTTGTACCGGCCTGAGAAGTCGAAATAAGGATGCCTGATCATGGCATATGGACGTATGTATATCTTTACGAAAATATGCCATGAATTAAAAAAATTAAAAAAAGTTGTTGACAACATGTTATATATTTGTTATAGTAACAAAGGTTTCAAGATGGTTCGTTGGTCAAGCGGCTAAGACGTCGCCCTCTCACGGCGAAAACAGGGGTTCGATTCCCCTACGAACTGCTTTTAAAAGGATACAGGTTGTATCCTTTTTTTTTCGCGATTTTTCCTGTCCTAAGAAAAGAATCACTTGAAGAAAATGATTCTGTGAGCTATACTATATTACATATGATACAGAAGAAAGGGGTTAGTAGTATGGCTGTATGTGAATCATGTGGAGCAAGGGTGCAGGATGGAATTACGATCTGTCCGGAATGCGGGCGCCCGGTGGTGAAGATGAAGACAAGTCTTGGGCTGAAAGGTGAGAACGGAAAGAAGCCGGTACAGCAAAGGGCATACACACCAACCGATGATTATGGTGATATCTATGACGGGAACAGTATCGGGGGAACAGATCCTGTTAAGATCACGAAGGAAGACGTAAAGGAATACAAGGAGCTGAACAAGAAGCAGAGCGGCGGAAGCGGCGTTGGAAAAGTGTTTGGCACGATCTTCAAGTTCATCATATTTGCAGCGATCGTATTTGGTATATATATGTTTGTGACGAAGGTTGTGTTAAAACCGAACGGACCGGAGACTTACGAGGATGCAGTCAAGGCATTCCAGACGGCGGTCAATGAGGATGATAGTGAGAAATTACAGGCATTAGTACCGGAATATATAACAGCAAACAAAGCCTTGGTTGAGGAAATCTTACCATATGTGCAGGAGACAAATTACACATCAATCAAGATTATTGATACATCAATCTGGAGCACTTCAGAGGTAGATGCATTCAATGATAAAATCCAGTTGGAGCACGGTAAGACTGCAGATGCAAGAGAGGGCGTAACCCTGAAACTTGGATTGCGTGGAAATATGAAGGACAGCAATGGCGTGAAGAGACAATATCTGGAAGTGAATATTGATTTCATCAAGATCAAAGGCGTCTGGTATCCGGATATCGAAGAGGTACAGGATCAGTTGTTTAAACAGGATTAAGAAAAAGCCGGGAGCGAAAAACTTCCGGCTTATTTTTTTGACGGAGGCGTACATGGCGTTACAGTTTATCCTTGGCCCGAGTGGGGCAGGAAAATCAGAATATATTTACGAGGACATTATACGTCGGACGATGCAGGATGATCGGGAAAATGTGATCGTGCTTGTCCCGGAACAGTATTCGCTGGAGATTCAACGAAAGCTTGTGCAGAAGCATCCGCGGGGCGGCAGCTTCCAGATCGATGTCATCGGGTTTAACCGGCTGGCATACCGGATATTTGATGAGCTGCATATCAGACCGAAGAAGGTGCTAGAGGATTTTGGTAAATCCATGTTGCTGCGAAAGGCAGCACAGGAACACAAAGAAGAGCTGTCTTTGTATGCCGGAAGTCTGGATAAGGCAGGATTTATTGATGAGGCAAAATCGTTGATGTCAGAGATCTACCAGTATGATATTCCACGGGAGCGGCTGCGTGAGGCATTGCAGGAGTTGGACGATTCGGAGGAGGCACGCGTGCTTGCGAGAAAACTGCAGGACATGCTGGTGATCTTTGATGCATTTGAGGAGAAGAAAGGACAGTCCTTTATAGTGGCAGAACAGATGCTGGAGCTTCTGACTGCGGCAGCGGGACAATCGGAGCTGATTGCAGGCAGCGAGATCGTATTAGATGGATTTACCGGATTTACGCCGATTCAGTTAAATTTAATCTCCGTGTTGCTGCGCAGAGCGAAAAAAGTGACGATCGTGCTGACGATTGACGCGGCAACCTATGAGAAAAAACATGTTGCAGAGCATGAACTGTTTGCGCTTACAAAGCAGACGATCGAGCATTTGCTGCTTACGGCAGAGCAGGCACAGGTTGTCGTAGAACCGGCATTGTTCTTGGGAAAGAATGGTTGTAAACGATGGAGCAGCGGACATCCGCTGGCACATCTGGAGCAGAATCTGTTCCGCTATCCGTACCGCACTGGGAAAGACGTGGAACAGGCGATTACGATCACGGCGTATGATACGCCGGCACAGGAGTTGACCGGAGTGGCAGAACAGATTCGTACCCTTGTGATGGAGCAGGGGTATCGTTACCGGGATATTGCAATCGTGAGTGGAAATCTGGAGGAAACGGCAGAGTTTGCGAAACGGATATTGCCACAATATGAGATTCCGTATTTTATTGATATGACGATGCCGGTGAAGAATCATCCGTGTGTGGATGCGCTTACGCATGTTCTGCGTATTGTAGATGAGAATTTCAGCTATGACAGTGTGTTTGCTTTCTTGAAATCAGGGGTTGTAAAGTCGTTGGAACAATCGGAGATCGAGAAGCTGGAAAACTACGTGCTGGCACGTGGACGAAAGGGAATTCGGAGCTGGAGCCAGCCATTTTTAAATGGTGAGGATGACACGGTGGAAGATCTGCGGCAGGTTGTGATGGAGATATTGCATCCATTTTATAAGGCAGTCTCTGGTGGGAAAAAGAAGATTTCCGTGTTTGTAGATGCCATCTATGCGCTTATGGAGACACTTTCGATGGAGATGCAGTTTGAAGACGCAGGACTGTATGAGAAGGTACGGCAGATCTTTGACAAGATGGTGGAGATCATGCCGGAGGATACGGTCAATGTTCAGGAGTTCGAGGAACTGTTTGCCGTAGGTATGAAGGATGTTACACTTGGCATGGTGCCACCGACATTGGATATGCTCGTGGTTGGCGATATCACGCGAACCAGACTGGGAGATATCCGGGCATTGTTTATTGTGGGTGTAAATGATGGTGTTATCCCGAAGCGCGCCGGACGCAGCCAGATCATAAATGACCGGGAGAAGGAACGGCTGGGGGCATTTGGCATCCATATGGCTCCAACAGAGCGCGTAAACAGCTACACCGAGCAGTTTTATCTGTATCAGAACATGACGAAGCCGAAGGATTGTCTGCATCTATCCTATGTGTGTATGAGTGCCACGAATGAGACGATGCGGCCATCTTATATATTAGAACGGATTCGAAGAATTTTTCCGGATAAGAAAGAATTTCAGGGACAGCGAATGGAGAATCGTATCGTGACAGGCAGATCCGGGCTGGAGGTTTTAATCATAGGAATCCGGGAACTGCTCGAGGGAAACCGAAGTCACGAGAAAGAGACACTGCAATTATATAAGCTCTATCTGAAACATGGAGATGCACAGACACTGGAACGGATGAAGCAGGCAATGCAGTACCAGAATCTGCCGGAGAAACTGGCAGAACAGGTCACACAGTTGATCCGGTTACAGGATATGGTGATGTCTGTATCAAAATTGGAACAGTATGCAAGCTGTGCATATGCATTTTTTCTTAAATACATTCTCCGGTTAGAGGAGCGGCAGATTCATGGCATCGACAACCGGAATGTCGGTATGATCCTGCATGGTGCGATGGAGCAGATGTTCTGTTATGTGCGGGATCAGAAAAACGATGCATGGGAGACACTGTCAGAACAGGAACGGGATGCCAAGACCGAAGAATTCGTGAATGAGAATTTTGCGAAGGAATATGCCGGACAGGAGCTGGATGCCGGGCAGTATGAGGTACTGCGGAAGAGCCTGATCCGGATTGGAAAGCGGACGGTGCAGAAATTACAGGCGCTGATGGATGCAGATTACAAGCCAAGGTATTTTGAGTATGCATTTCGTAAGAAGCTTCAGGTTGGGGATGAACAGTTGTCCTTAGTTGGAGTGGTGGATCGCGGCGATCTGTATGTAAATGAGGCAGAGCAGACGATCTCCCTGCGCGTGATCGACTACAAATCCGGGGCGCATGAGTTTGATCTTGGAGACTTGTACGAGGGCTTGGAGCTGCAGCTTGCCATCTATACGGATGTCATGCAGGAACTGGTCGATCAGGAGTGGAATAAAAACCGTGCGGAGACAGAACGCTACAAGATCTTGACGGACAGTATGTATTATTATCATATGCAGGATCCGTATGTGCAGGCGGAAAATGAGACAGAGGCGGAGGAAGCACGGGAGAAGCAGCTTACATATAAGGGACTGACGCGGAATGACGCGGAAGAATTTGACACGGTGCTTGCCTATGCCGAATACAAGGCATCTGCACTTGCCACGCAGATGAAGGCGGGTGTGATCGACAAAAATCCGATGCGGGAGTCCAACAAGACCGCGTGTGATTACTGTGCGTATAAGGACGTGTGCCGGTTTGATGAGAAATATGGGAACAACCGTTATCATTATACGAAGCACAGCGCAAAGGAGAAGGAGCAGTTATTGGAGGAGATGCATAGCGTATGCCATGGACAGAAAAACAAGAACAGGTAATTAAAGAGAGAGATAAGACAATACTTGTGTCTGCAGCCGCAGGCTCCGGTAAGACGGCAACGCTTGTGGAACGCATCTATCAGAAGATGGTTGATCCGGAGCATCCGGTTGATATCACGTCCTTTCTGGTTGTGACATTTACCAAGGCGGCAGCGGCGCAGATGAAGGAAAAGCTATTGAAGAAGCTGGAGGAAGCGCAGGAGCAGTATCCGGAATCCGAGCATATTGCAAAACAGAACATGCTGATCCAGAATGCGGATATCACAACGATCGACAGCTTCTGCCTGAATATCGTAAAGGAGTATTTCAGCTATCTGAATCTGGACCCTGCGGTAGGAATCGGTGATCCGGGTATGCTGGAGATGCTGAAATATGATGTGATGACCGCGCTTTTTGAGGAAAAGTATGCGCAGCTGCAGGAACAGGGCGATACGGAATTCGGACGACTGCTGGAGGTGTTCTGCGATGGAAAACGGGACGATAATCTCAAAGATGTGTTAGACAAGATCTATCGACAGATCACAAGCTTTCCTGCACCGGAACGGTTTCTGGAGGAAGCGAGAAAGGGATTGCAGATCAATACGGCAGATGATTTAAACCAGGCACCATGGATGCAGGCGATGCTTGACATTCTGCACAAAAAGGCAGCGGCAGCCGTACAGCTTGCAGAGCGGTGTCTCGCTATCTGTGAAGAGCCGAATGGACCGGAACAATACCGGGAACAGATCAAATCGGATATGGAGAAGCTGCAGGCAATCGGACAGGCGGACAGCTATGTCACGATGAAGCAGGCAATTGATAGCAAATGGGCGACGCTTTCAAGAAAGAAATTTACCGGAGACAAGGAACTGCAGGAAGCCTGCAAGACACTCCGCAAGGAATATAAGGATGAATTTGACAGCAAAAAGCTTGACAGTTTCAAGCAGTCGGAGACACAGATTTTAGAGGATATGCAGCTGTTGAAGACGTATCTTCTTCCGTTACTCTCCCTGACCGAGGAATTCATGACGCGGTTTATGGAAGAAAAGCAGAAACGAAAGATGCTGGAGTTCTCAGATATCTCGCATATGGCATATCAGCTTGTGTGTGCCGGCTATGATGAGGATGGGACAGCAGTTCCGACAGAGATTGGAAAGACGATCGCAAACAGGTATGAGGAAATCTATATTGATGAGTATCAGGACAGTAACTATCTGCAGGAGGATATTCTGACTGCAGTATCGGGCAAATCCCGTGGTGTGCATAATATGTTCATGGTGGGCGATGTGAAACAGAGTATCTATCGTTTCCGTATGGCACGTCCGGAGATATTTGTCAAAAAATATAACCGGTATCAGGCAGAGGGAAAGGATATTAAGATCGAACTGAATCATAATTTCCGTTCCCGTGCGGTTGTGCTTTATGCAATCAATTATTTCTTCTATCAGTTGATGGGAAACGATCTGGGCGGTATTACATACGATGAAAAACAGGCTCTTGTACCGGGAAAACAGTTTCCGGAGCCGCCGGAGGGCACCCGCATTGCGGAGGATGTAGAGCTGTTGTTTGCCGATGTAGATGATACCGGAGACTTAAGTGATGAGCAGCTTTGCCAGTATGGCTCTCCGGAGAAGGATACGGTAGAGGGTTATATGATCGCGAACCGGATTCGGTTGCTGATGAACCCGGATACCGGCATGCAGGTCTATGATGAGGAAGAAAAATGTTATCGTCCGGTTCGGTATAAGGATATTGTGATACTGGCAAGAAGTCTGAAAGACTATGGCGATGTGATCTACAATGCACTGACGGCACAGGGGATTCCGGTGTATCTGGAAAAGTCCAAGGGATATTTTCAGGCGGTCGAGATACAGGTTATCATGGCGATGCTTTCTGTGGTTGACAACAGCCGGCAGGATATTCCTCTCTCTGCAGTGCTGTTATCACCAATTGGCGGATTGAATGAATCGGAGCTTGCACAGATGTGTGCTTCAGTGAGGAACGCTGTATCTGAAAAATTGTGTCTGTACGATATCTGTGAGTATTATGCAGAGGATCAGGCGGATACAGAACTTGGCGGAAAAGTCAGACGCCTGCTTGATCTGATTGAAGATCTGAAAGAGAAAAAACAGCATTTATCAGTATCGGATCTCATCTGGGAGCTGTTGGAGCAGACGGGATATTATGAATACGTGACAGCAATGCCGGCAGGCGATATCCGCAAATCCAATGTTGATATGCTGCTGCAAAAGGCAGTGCAGTTTGAAAATGGATATTACAAGGGACTGTTTCATTTCCTGCGCTATGTCGATAAGCTGAAGCTGATGGAAAAGGATGAGGG
>DJEI01000047.1:2850-3125 GCA_002431865.1 Lachnospiraceae bacterium UBA5902 | reverse complement strand
TTGGAAATTCCGTCAAGTGCCCACTCATATGGGATCTTTGTCAAGGAGTTCAGGGAAGCAAGAAGTCCGCTCTTCTCTGCGCCGTAGCTTGGGTTCGCTCCCGGTGAAAGTGGTTCGCCTGCCTTACGTCCGTCTGGCATTGCTCCTGTCGCTTTACCATATACAACGTTAGATGTAATGGTAAGGATAGAAGTTGTAGGCTCAGAATCACGGTAAGTGTGATGCTTCTTTAACTTATCCATGAATGTCTGTAACAGCCATACTCCGATATCATC
>DJEI01000047.1:2367-2750 GCA_002431865.1 Lachnospiraceae bacterium UBA5902 | reverse complement strand
TCTCCCTCGATCTCGAAGTCTTTTGCAATTCCGTTCTCGTCACGGATAACCTTAACCTTTGCGTACTTGATTGCAGAAAGGGAATCGATTACGTGTGAGAAACCTGCAATACCGGTTGCAAATGTTCTCTTTAAATCCGTATCCATCAGAGAAAGCTCTGCTGCTTCATAGTAATATTTGTCATGCATATACTGGATCAGGTTTAAGGTATTTACATAAATATCTACTAACCAGTCCATCATCTTGTCGTACTTCTCCATGACTTCATCATAATCAAGGTACTCAGAAGTAATTGGCTTGTAATCCGGTCCTACCTGCTGACCGGTCTTCTCATCCACACCACCGTTGATTGCATAAAGGAGACACTTTGCAAGGTTTGCACG
>DJEI01000047.1:871-2302 GCA_002431865.1 Lachnospiraceae bacterium UBA5902 | reverse complement strand
GCAGATACACAGCAGCAGATTGCGTAATCATCGCCCCATACCGGTTTCATCGCGTCATCGTTCTCATACTGGATGGAACTTGTATCGATAGAGATACGTGCTGCATAATCCTTGAATGCTTCCGGAAGTCTGGAAGAATATAATACGGTAAGGTTTGGCTCCGGAGCCGGTCCCATGTTCTCTAAGGTATGCAGGAAACGGAAGTCGGACTTTGTAACCATGGAACGTCCGTCTACGCCTGTACCTGCAACGTCAAGTGTTGCCCATACCGGATCACCGGAGAACAGCTGATTGTAAGAAGGAATACGTGCGAATTTTACCATACGAAGCTTCATGGTAAAGTGGTCAACTAATTCCTGTACTTCCTGCTCTGTGATGATACCCTTCTTTAAGTCTCTCTCGAAGTAGATATCCAGGAATGTGGAAACACGACCAACGGACATTGCTGCACCATTCTGTGTCTTGATCGCTGCAAGGTATCCGAAGTATAACCACTGTACAGCTTCCTTTGCGTTTGTTGCAGGTCTGGAAATATCGTATCCGTAGATCTCTGCAAGCTTCTTCATATCCTCTAAGCACTTGATCTGCTCTGCGATCTCTTCTCTTAAACGGATCACATTGTCTGTCATCTCACCACAGCCACAGTTTGCCTTATCTTTCTTCTTCTCCTCGATGAGGTGATCGATACCGTATAAAGCAACACGACGGTAATCACCAACGATACGTCCGCGTCCGTATGTATCCGGCAGACCTGTTAAGATCTTATTGTGACGTACTTTCAACATCTCCGGTGTATAAGCATCGAATACTGCTGTGTTGTGTGTCTTGTGATACTTGGTAAAGATCTCCTTTAACTTGTCACTTACCTGGTATCCGTAAGTCTCACAAGCCTGAACAGCCATCTTGATTCCGCCGTAAGGCATGAATGCACGCTTCAATGGCTTGTCTGTCTGTAAACCTACAATTGTCTCTAAATCCTTTAAAAATTCATCAATATATCCCGGACCATAAGCTGTAATACCGGTTACAACCTCAGTCTCCATATCGAGGACGCCGCCCTTTGCGCGCTCTTCCTTCTGCAGTTTCTGCAGTGCTCCCCAAAGCTTATTGGTAGCCTCTGTAGGTCCTGCAAGGAAATCCTCGTTACCATCATATGGTGTGTAGTTATCCTGAATGAACTGGCGGACATTAATCTCTTCTTTCCAGAGACGTCCTTCGAATCCATCCCACTCTTTCATTTCTAACATGGTGATCCTCCTTCTCTTATTGGTTAGCATTCTCTAATCATTGATAGATTACACTAACGTCCATCATTTTGTCAATACCCACGCATGTCTTTATTTTCGTACAATATATTTACCAAAAACTGGAAAATATAAAAGAATATAAAAAACCGCCTGGGTTTTTTATCTTTTGCCCAGACGGTACGAC
>DJEI01000047.1:0-782 GCA_002431865.1 Lachnospiraceae bacterium UBA5902 | reverse complement strand
CTACGCACATGCATCGCGTCAGCGATCTCTCATGCATGTGCTCCCTGTTATACTTCACGTGGTGCTCCACATTATCCGTCAGTCATATAACAAAGTCATTATAAGTCATATGATATTTTTTATCAAGTAGGACTTTTGTCCCATTTTATGAAATAACTACCATTCTTTCATGCTGTTGTAATATCCGGTAATGGCGCGTCTATTTTTGCGTATTTCCTTTGCCTGTCTGTGAACCGTGGCAAACTTTTCCCGCATCAGTTCCTTGTTGCGGGCTTCCTGTGCCTGAATCTTGACACTCTTGTCCGTTACCCGGCGAATACATGCCTGCATATCGCGGATTTCCTTGGCATAATTTTCCCGATTCTGATTCAGCTCTTCCTGAACCTGCGCATAGAGCTTTTCAAATCCGCTGTCCAGCTGGTTCAGCTGATCGATACACGCACTTTTTGCCTCCACGGTTTCATCAAACGCATCAAACGGACATTCCGGATCGGTCAGTGTATCTTTCTGCCGATCATCCAGCCGGATAATTTCATCCAGAACCTGTTCTTTTTTCTTCAGACTCTGCAGCATAATTGCGATATATGTATCTGGCATACTGTCTCCTGTCGGCATTACGCTACCGGTTCCTTTGTCTTAATATTGTTTCCGTTTGCGGTCTTTGCCATCACTTCTTTCCATGTATCCCGCATGGTACGAAGATGTTTTAAAACCTCTTCGAGAATTTCCGGATCTTTCCGGATATTTGCATCAAATAACCGCTTCAGAAGATAAGAATATAC
>DJEI01000105.1 GCA_002431865.1 Lachnospiraceae bacterium UBA5902 | reverse complement strand
AGTCTCTTTGCCTGTCCGGAAGTACCACTCATCTGTCCGTTGTACTTCCATCCCTGCCAGCCGTAAGTTTGTACGTGTGTCCGGTATGCAACATTTACATTTGTCTCACCTGCTACACTTGGGTTGGTATTGGATGTCGCCTGATTGCCAACCACTGGTGAAGAACCAGCCTTTGCAATATAACTCTTTGTCTGGTGTACACCGGATGCCGCATTTACACCTGCGAAGTTTGTGCCCGGTGCAGCTGCGCCCTTCTTCACTACAACAATCTGGATACCTTCCAGACGCTTTGCATAGCCTGCTGTTCCAGATGGTGCACCATTCTTTGCCCAGCCAAGCCAGCCATAAGACTGTGCATGGACTCTGTAATAAACATCGTACTTATCTTTATCTGCGCCTGTGAGCTGGATCTTGATTGCCTCGAGTCTCTTTGCCTCACCCTCGGTTCCGTTCATCTCGCCGTTTGCTGACCAAGGTAACCAGCCGTAGCTCTGACAATGGGTTGTGTACTGGATACCAAGGTTATCATTTCCATAGACACGGATCTTGATGCCTTCGAGTCTCTTTGCCTTACCGGAAGTACCAGCCATCTTACCATTTACAAACCACTTGCTTGCATTGTTCTCATCACCCTGCCAGCCAAAGGTCTGTACATGTGTCGTGTAACGGATCGTCACATCCGGTGTCACAACTGGTTCTGGTGTCGGTGTTGGTGATGGAAGCTTTGCGATTGCTTCCTTTGCAAGGACTGTCTTGCAGACAGTACATTCCTTATGTCTGCTTCCTTCCGCTTCAACCGTTGCTGCCTTATCTACGATCCAGTCGCTGGATGTATGCTCCTTCTTGGTAATCACTTCACCTGTTTTAAGCTTCTGATTGCAGTCTACACAATAAGTATCGCCGGTATAGCCTGCTTCTGTACAGCTTGCTTCCTTTGCATTTCTGATTTCTGTGTTCTCATGCTTGCACTCCTTCGCTACTATACTCAGTTCTATTTCATCAAACTTTTTGCTGCCATCTTTTGCAGTTGCTTTAATCGTAACTGTACCCGTTGATTTAGCTGTTACCATACCCGTTGATTCATCAACAGTCGCAATTGCATCATCGCTGCTTGTCCATGTAATTGATTTGTTTGTTGCTGTTTCCGGTGTTATTGTTACAGACAAATTAAGCGTATCTCCAACATTTAATACCTTTGACTCAGGTACAACAATCTCAACTTTATTTACCAACTCAGCAATCTTCGCACTTGTTACTACATACTTACAACAATGTTCAATTTCAATCGCTACGTTGCCATTCTCATCAACCGTTACTGGCTGGCCTTCAAGCAATTCCCCCTTATCTTCATCATAATAATAACAATACAAAGATTCGTCTGACGAAAGGTTCAAATCCGCTACATTTACAGCAACCGTTGCCTTTCCTGGCAAAATACCTTCTTGTGCAAAATCAAACATACAATCATCTTTATCTTCCGGTATCAATGTTTTTATCGTTTCATCTAACGTTTCAACCTTTATACCCGTTTTCAAGCTTACAGGTTCTGATATATCTGCGCTTTCAAATGTCCATGTATATTCATTTCCGGTATTTGTTTCTTTACTGAGCGTTAGTTTTATATTCTGTTTTTTCAGACTATCAAATACCGCATTTGCCACATTTTTGTCTGCATCATCAGAAAATACCGCATTCACTTCTCCTATGCTGGCATTAGTATATTTGTCCCCATTATATTCTGCATTTTTTTGTTCTACCACATCCATTGCAGTCTTAACAGTATCACTATCCAAGGAATTCTGCTTGACTGCTACATCCGCTTCTTTGACAACTGTACCAGTTCCGTCCTTCGCTTCCGTCAATACGACCTGATTCTCAGATGTTCCATAAATTGTCTCGGCTTGTTTTCCAGTAATTCCACCATTTTCCAGTGTTACTGATTGTACCAGTATTGCTCCACTCTCTAATTGTGTCTCATTTTCTACTATTGATGCTGTAATTGTATCCTCTTTATATGGTGCAAATTGCAACGTGTAAGTCGTACTTCCAATTGTATAGTTGTACTTTACCACGTGATCTGTGTCATATACTGTTACAACTGTATTATTTCCTGTTCCCATAACCGCTTTCACATTATTAGCAGCACTAATTGTAATTGGTTCCAAAAATCTGGAATCAAATCCATTACCTATTTCCGAAATTGAAAAGCTATTTGTTGCATCTACCTTAACAGCATAATTTCCATAGGATAATTTATTTGCAAGCCATGTATCATTTCCTACTCTCGCAGCATATGTATCCCATCGTTTCCACAAAGATGCATCATCACCCATATAGCGGTCAATTGGTGTTTTATCTGCAGCTTGCTGTTTTACAGCGGTCTGATTATTTACCATATCTCCATTACCAGACTTACATACAGCTCCCATAGCATCCGCATCGCAAGTAAGCGTATACAAGATCTGCGCAACTAACGGATTATCCTTACATGCATTATTGGATGCATAATAAACACCTCCATAGACATATGCGCAAGGAGCTATACACATATCATACTTATCCAACTGCGAATCTTCTAACATCCATAACATAGAAGGGTCTGCAAAGAAGCCAAAAATCTTTCCGGAATTCCTGTCTGCATACCATTCATCATCCCATGTTTTATGACCAGTTTCATAGCCTTTTGTCAGCAATTCATTATAAATATCTGATCGGTTCAGCTTATCTTTGATAACCTGATCACTACCACTTGTCATTGTATATCCCGCTGTTTTTGCTTTTTCTGCAACTGCATAAAATCCATCCCAGTCATTGATATATTTCTGTACTTCATCTGGATCATCTGTTCCAAGAACATCCATTGCAACAGCTTTGTTATACATAAAACAACCTGGATAAACACTATCACTAACCATCTTCAATGTGCCATCCGCAGATGACCCATCTTTTACCGTATAATCATATGCATTCTTCGTATAATATGTTGCAAGATTTTCATCTTTCAGAACACCGATTGTGCTAACAGGTGCAATATTACTATCACTTATCATCTCCTGTGTTATAGTATCTCGATCAAATGCCGCAATCACAGAATCATTCTTACTCAATTCCCCATTTACAAAATCATAATAATTTGAATCTGTGGCATCACATTCCTTGTTTACAAAATGCACCTTATCTACATATTCTGGATGAGAGCCAAAGAAACTATCCAATCGATCTCCTAATTCTGTATTCCATGAATATATGTAAACGTCTTGTATCTCAGATAAGTTTTCAACTTCTTCATCATATGGCGTTGTATATGTATACTGATTCGATGTATTCTTTATTGTAATTTCATAAGTTGGATTTTCAACTCCATCTACTGAATCTGGTACAGCCCATATATATACCGTTTTTGGAGTATCTCCATAATTTGCGCAAATTGAAGTAATTGGATAATCATCCAGATTCTCATATACATCCATCCAGCCATAACTACCATCCAATTCTGCAATACCCATATTAATTGTTGCATTCATATGAGCTGGAATGTCATATTTATACAATATTCCTTCCTGCATAATAGATGTAATTAGATTTCCATCTTCATCAGTATAATTTTTTACCTTTACATTCGTTAATTTTGCCTGATTTTGATCAATAGTGGTTGTTCCCTCACTAATTGAAAGTGGACTTAACTCCGCCAGATCTGGGACCTTTGAATCTGAATCATGTGTCACAGTCATTTTCCACGTTTCCCCAACAGAAGCAAAAATATAAATAGCTTCTTCTTCATCTGTATCATTTAATTTGCTAAAATTATAATCATCATAATAAGGATATGCTGACTGAGACAGATCTGTATAATACATAAAACTATTATTATTCAAACTTACCGTGCTTTTCTTCGGAATGATAACTTTCAGCAAAATTCCACTTGCGATTTGCCAAGATCCGTTCTGATCCATTTTCGCAACTGTTTTAATGCGTTCATCCGATTCCGAAACTGTGAACTCTGGCTGTTCCTCATTTAATTCAACTGGTGTACAATCCTTTAACTGATTTACACTTTCATAGCTCAATTTGAATTTGTTTCCATATGTCGTGACTGATTTTTTGACTCCAACATAATATGTTTTACTTGTATCTGACACATTATTTATTATTGCACCAGTATCCGTCTTACTTCCTTCTATTGTCCCATCTTCACCATAAATAAAGAATAAATCTGAAGTATAATTATTACCATCGACCTCAACTGTTAACCCTATCATACTATTTGCCGGCACCTCAAACTTGTACAAATAGCATTTTTCATTTGCCAGCGTTACTACTTTATCGTCTTCTGCATATTCCTTCGTAGTATCTTCGGTTAAACTATCTATATTTTGTATTTCAGACAGTTTTTTAGCTTCACCAATCTTCAAAATCAAATTGTCTATTCCGCCATTATCAACCACAAATACATAGCTTATATTTTCGGAAATCGTTAACTGATTTGATGTCTCATCTCCAGTTGTATCATATCCATCTGTATAGTCTTCTGCCATCAAATGTACCGACTGCTGCTCAGAACCGAATTCATCAAATAAATCCACTGATATAATCTGCGTCTTATCCAGATTATTGATACTATATACTTTTTCTTCGTTAGATGTTTTATATAACCAGCCATTTAGCATAGAAGAACCTGAAATAAGATTTTCAACATAATTACCAGCAGATTTTTTTAACTCTAATGTTTCTTTTATATCGAACGCTTTGTCACTTAAATCAGTAACCTTTTGTCCACTTTCTATTGTAAGTGAAAATGTTGAATTACTATCCTGATCTTTTACAACCCAACAATAAACACTTACACTTTCGCTTCCGTTGTTCTGATATGTAGCCATGCCACTATCAGTATATTGATCTATAGTTTCCTCACCATACCAATAACAACCATTTCCATATATATAGTTATCATTTTTCTTTATTTGAACAGCCTGACCTGCAGCCAGCTTAATTTTGTATAATACTCCATTGTCTGTTCCATGTCTTGGTGTTGATTCATACCATCCAGATATAGCATATTGATACTGTGTATCTGAATATTGCTGTTCCTCCAACGTTACTTTTTTCTGTTGCGTCATATCAATTTCCCGACAAGAACTCTTCAGAGATGATATCTGACTCAACTCTTCCGCCCGTACAACCAGGTACTGGTTTGAAATCAACGGCAGCACCATACAGAGCGTCAGTATGACCGCCATCAACTTCTTGCAAACTTTCCATTTTTGCATACGCTTCTCTCCTCTCAGCTTTTTATTTTTGTTTCTGGTATTACCCATTGTTCCTATCATAGCACATAAAAATGACATATTTTACGCTTGTGCAAAATTGGCAAGGATTTATGCAAAATTGGTATTTTTTACAGATTCTTTGCCATATAGCCAGAAACTGGAAACCAAAAATTGTATAGCTTTCCACAGATTTGTAAATCCTTTCTAGTAGTGAACAAAAGGATTACAGGAGATACGAAATTATGGCTGGAAATAAAGTAGTAATCTGTGGAGTCAACACAAGCAAGCTCCCACTGCTTTCTGAGGATGAAAAGCGGGCACTCTTCGCCCGCATGAACGCAGGGGATAAAAGTGCCAGAGAAGAATTTATCCGTGGAAACCTCCGACTTGTTCTGAGTGTGATCCAACGTTTCTCCGGCAACAACATCGAAAGCTCCGATGACCTTTTTCAAGTCGGCTGCATCGGGCTGATCAAAGCACTGGATAATTTCGATCAGACACTGGATGTCAAATTCAGTACCTACGCTGTACCTATGATAATCGGCGAGTGTCGCCGCTACATGCGGGACAACAACACGATCCGCGTCTCACGCTCGCTCCGGGACATCGCCTACAAAGCGATCTACACGCGGGATATCCTGACGAAGAAAAACGACCGCGAACCAACGGTCGATGAGATTGCCAAAGAATTAGAGCTTCCAAAAGAAGATATTGTGACCGCCTTAGATGCGATCGCCACACCGATGTCTCTGTTTGAGCCGGTATATCAGGAGGGACAGGATGTCTTATATCTGATGGATCAGGTCAAAGACAAAAAGAACAAAGAAGAAAACTGGGTACAATCGCTTGCATTGCAGGAAGCGATGCAACGGCTCGACGAGCGGGAATTAAATATCATCCGCCTGCGTTTTTTCGAAGGAAAAACACAGACAGAGGTTGCCGACGAGATTGCAATCTCACAGGCACAGGTCAGCCGTTTAGAAAAAAATGCTTTAAAATCCATGCGGCATTATCTGTCGAATGAATAAAAAACAGGTTCCATGAAAGATCTTTCATGGAACCCATTTTCTGTGTTTCTATTTATTTCTTGATATATGCCTGTGTTTTCACACTGGTGATACCCTGATAGCTTCTCGCTGGTGCATTACCACCCTTTGGTACAAGCACGATCTGGATTCCTTCCAGTCTCTTCGCAAGTCCTGCGGTTCCTGCTGCTTCGCCGTTCTTTGCCCAGCCAAGCCAGCCGTAAGACTGTGCGTGTACACGGTAGTATACATCGTAATGCGCTGCCATCTCACCAGTCAGTGCGATACGGATTGCTTCGAGACGTTTTGCCTCTCCGCTTGTACCAGACATAGCGCCATCACGCTTCCATGTGTTCGGGTTGTTCTCATTTCCCTGCCAGCCGTATGTCTGCACATGCGTTGTGTAAACAATGCTTCCATTGTATGGCTTGTTTGTGAGCTTGATGTTGATACCTTCGAGTCTCTTTGCCTGTCCGGAAGTACCGCTCATCTGTCCGTTGTACTTCCATCCCTGCCAACCGTATGTCTGTACATGTGTACGATACGCGATATTAACATTTCTCTCACCTGCCACACTTGGGTTTGTATTAGATGTTGCCTGATTTCCAACTACCGGTGAAGAACCGGCCTTTGCGATATAACTCTTTGCCTGATGTACACCGGATGCCGCATTCACACCTGCATAATTTAATCCCGGTGCGGATGTACCCTTCTTTACGACAACGATCTGGATACCTTCCAGTCTCTTTGCATAACCGGCAGTTCCGGATGGCGCACCATTCTTCGCCCAGCCAAGCCAGCCATAAGACTGTGCATGCACTCTGTAATAAACATCATACTTATCCTTATCTGCGCCTGTGAGCTGGATCTTGATTGCCTCGAGTCTCTTTGCCTCACCTTCGGTTCCGTTCATCTCACCATTGGCTGACCAAGGTAACCAGCCGTAGCTCTGGCAATGGGTTGTGTACTGAATGCCAAGGTTTACATTTCCGCTGACAGAAATCTTGATACCCTCCAGACGCTTTGCCTTTCCGGAAGTACCAGCCATTCTGCCATCTGTGAACCACTTGCTTGTGTTGTTCTCATCACCCTGCCAGCCGTAGGTCTGTACATGCGTTGTATAACGGGTTGTGATATCTGGCACCGGGTACGGATCTGTATCCGGATATGGATCTGGTTGTGGTGTCGGATTCGGAGTATCACTGGTAACTGTTACATACAGACGGTGTGTAGCCTTTCCATCATTAGAACCAGCCACAATAAAAGTCTCTCCCGCGGCAACCGCCTTTGCTTCTCCTGTTTTTGAATCTATCTTGACAATATTTCCATTCGCACTGACATAGTTAACATCTTTATTTGTTGCATTTTCCGGAAGTACTGTACCCGTTACTTTAAAAGTATCTCCAACCTTCAACTTGCTCACATCTACGTCAGCAGTTACCTTTATATCACTCGCATAAATAATTTCAGCATCACTAGTCAATTGGACATTATAACCGTATTTCTGTGCGTATTGATGTGCAACACTGTTTTTCACACAGTGAATGGTTAATTTCTCGTTTATTACTTTTTCATACTCTTCTGTTTCTGCATTCCAGTTCAGTTCACAACATAAGTCCGCGCCGATACTTGTCACAGTCGCCGGAATTGTCAGATCATACAAAATATCACATGATTCAAATGCGGCCTCTTCGATGGTTGTCACGCCAGAAGGGATTTCTAATGCCTGCATATCTGAATCTTCAAACGCATAGCTTCCAATCGTTTTTACTGTATTAGGAATTTTCGTTGTAGTGATTCCAGCTACCAGTTTATTCGTCGCTGTCTCTATTATGGCATTACAATTACCGCGGCTGTCATATACAGGGTTTTCAGGCGAAACTGTAAGTGTTTTCACACTATACATAAATGGATTTCCGCTAATCTTCGTCACATTTTTTGGCAGTTCAAATGACTTCACACCCGTGCATCCCCGAAATGCCTTTGTATCAATCTCTGTCACGGAATCTGGAATGGTTAATGAAGTTGCCTTAAAGCAAAATTCAAACGCACTTTCTCCAATCTTTGTGATATTAGACGGAATATCAATTGATGTAATCTTTGTTCCTGCAAATGCATATGCCGGAATCTCTGTGATTCCCTTCGGAATATTGAACGATGTCAATGACCGACATTCTCCAAACACATATGGAGCTAACTCTGTAACTCCATCTGGAATGTGTACGCTTTTCAAATTTTTGCATTCGTAAAACGCACTTCTTCCAATTTTCTTAACAGTATCCGGAATCGTGACACTCGTCATTGTTTTTTGATAAAACGAATATTGATCAATCGATGTAACTGGCTTTCCATTAATCTTTGCGGGAATCTCCACGGCATCTTCATTCAGCAAATAATCATAAATCATATACCCACCGTTTTCCGCATCTTCCACATATTGGAATCTTCCATCTGCCGTTTCCATAACGGCTTCTTCCGCTTTCGCGTCTACTTTGAACACCGACATCGTCGAGATCACACACACAAGTGCGAGTAACACAGCCCATACCGATGCTCTTCTTTTCCTTTTTTGCATCTTTTTCCTCCTTTTCTTTTATCCCTTCCACCCAAAAAATTGCACGCAAAAAACACCACGCACACAGCGACCGCTCCTGCATCCCTGTTCTGCCTGATCTCGTACTATGTCTCTATGAAGTTTTTTCCGTTTGCTGATATTTTGAAATGGAAATAATGATGCTGTATCTTGATTTCTCAGCGACTGCAAAGAAACTGCATTCTGCAGTAAATTATCGTCTAAGCAGTACCCCCCCCCCGAAGAACATTCGTTCTGATCGGGTGAACGGTTGTGCATACATCTGCTTTTATGAATTTAAGAACGTTATATTCACGCTGCATCTTCTGCACCCCCACCTTAAGAATCAACATACGAAATTTATTATATAGTTATTTCTTTGGTTTCGCAATGGGTAAATAAACATTTACCCATTGCGAAGAAAGGGCTCCATGACGTTCACACATCATGAAGCCCTAATAATGAAAAAAGTATTGGATTATCGTACCCAGTATTTGAACTCTTCATCGCCCATACGGATATAGTCATCATTTTTGAGCATGACATCAAATCCCGGCTGTATCATCTTTCCGTTTACATAGGTATGGTTTGTTGAATTTTCATCGCGGATATAGCATTCTCCGTTGCTGATACGGAAGCTGCAATGTTTCCGGCTTACCTTCCGGTTATCTGGAATCTGGTAATCACATTCCGAAGACTTTCCAACCAGGAACTCGGTCTTCTCGATTGGAATCAGCGCGTTCGTTCTGGATCGAACGAGATATGGAGTGATGTTGTTGTAGCTCATCTGCTGTAAGACAGTTGTCTCGCCCTCGCCGAGGTCGATATCGTCCTTCAGGATCTCTTCCTTCTGCAGTTCGATAATAAACGTATAAAACTCACGCAATGAGAACATCAACCGGCTGTCCAGATAATGCAGGATCTGGTCAACACAGTTGACACACTGCATATCCGCAAACCGGATCTTGCTGATGAAATTCTGTACAAACTCACAGACATTGCAGTCTGCAAATTCCTTCTCGATCGGCATGTAGATCAACTGTACATGCAGATTCGACAGTTCAATATACATATACTTCGTGTTCAGAAGCACCTTCTTGATCGGCATGTTGTGATCTTCAAAGTACAACAATTGATTCAGTATATTGGACAGAATCGAAAGGAACTCGCCTTTGTACAACTGCTTCTTCAGGAACTGACCGAGTGGCAGAGTTGCCGGAATCTTGTAAGACAAGACACGCACGCCCTCCACGACGCTCTGCTGACAGGTGGACTGGTTTCCAAGGAAGAATGCATTAAAGCCATCCATCTCTGTCTGATTTACGATCACGGTATCTTCAATTCTGAAATTCAAATTAAATTCGTCATAACTTTCCTGTACTTGATCCACGGTTTATCCCCCTGTTACATCTTATTGCAGGTGAAACTCTGATATCGCACCTTCAATCGTCTTATCAGCAGCTTCCTTACCATATTTTTCTACATCCATACGGCTCTTCGCCATATGTGTCAGATTTCCGTTTCCGTTGACACAACCGCCCTGACATGCCATGCCTTCCATGAAGTTTCCATCCAGCATGTTTCTGCGCAGTTTAAGCAGCGCAATCTTACATTCTTCAATACCATCACAGACAACCGGCTTCAATTCAAAGTCCTCTGCACCCTGTTCTTTCATTCCCTGCTTCACAGCACTGCTCAGACCGCCTGTGTGAGCAAAGATACGTCCAAAGTAAGAAGCATCCTCTAAGCTTTCCTCTTCCAATGTCGTAATGTCGATCTCCCGGCTGTCAAGCACTGCCTGCAGTTCCTCAAAGGTGAGTGCACTATCGATATATGGTGCAACGGTCTCCTTGCGGATCTCCATCTTCTTCGCGGTACACGGTCCGATAAATACAACCTTTGCTGTTGGATCCTGTTCCTTGATATATTTTCCGATCATCGCCATCGGAGACAATGTCGTAGACACATATGGCAGCATATCCGGGAAATTCTTCTCCACATACGTTACAAATGCCGGGCAGCACGAACTCGTCAGCATACCCTTCTCCCGCAACTCCTGTGATTCATGCCAGGTTGTCATATCAGCACCGAGCGCAACCTCCACAACCTCATCAAAGCCAAGCGCCTTGATTCCGCTGATGACCTGTCCACGTTTCGCGTAAACAAACTGTCCGGCGATAGCAGGTGCAACCGCTGCATAGACCTTATAGTTCTTGCCATGATCACTGTCTTTGATCATATTGATGACCTGTAATATGTATGATTTCTCATTGATGGCACCAAACGGACACTGATATACACACGCGCCACACGCGATACATTTATCGTTATCAATCTTTGCTTCCTGATCTTCATTCATCGTGATCGCACCAATCTTACATGCCTGCTGACATGGACGTTTGAAATCCGAAATGGCACTATACGGACATGCCTTTGCACAGGCGCCGCACTCTTTACACTTCGATTTGTCAATATGAGCCTTCTGATGTTCATCAATCGTGATGGCTCCAAACTTACATGCGTCCGCACAACGGTGTGCCAGACAACCACGGCAGTGTTGTCCGACTTCGTATCCGCCAACCGGACACTCGTCGCAGGCAATCTCCATAACTTCAATGACATTGTCATTGTCCGGATTGCCGCCCATAGCCAACTTGACCTGTTCACTCACGATTGCACGCTCCTTAAATACACAGCATCGCATCGTCGGCTTCTTACCCGGAATAATCTTCATCGGAATGTCCAAAATTCCTTCGAGCAGTGTGCCATCCCACGCCATACGCGCAACTTCGCGCAACACTTCATAACGAAAATATTGGGTTCTGGTGTCAAATTTTCTCATATTCTTTGTAGAGAGTTTTCTCCCTTTCTCCTAATTCTATGTCATATCCTGAAACATATATAATTATCTTAATATTTCTGATAATTTCTGTCAACGGAAACCGCATATTTTTAAATATTTTTTAGTGTGTCTCTCCCTGTCCCTGCGAAAGCATCTCCTCTTTCACTTCATACAGTTTTTTCGACAGATCAACGTAATGGATATGTGGATTCGTAAATCGCTGTTCCTCCTCCCAGATCTGGTGATCAAGCTGTTCTGTGACATATGCCTTGATTGCATCCAGCTCCGGCTTGTCATAAACAAGCTTTCCATCTCGGAAGATTGGCACCTGCAGTTCCTTCACATCCACATTCTCAAACTTCATCTTCTTCCAAGGCTTCACCGGATCCACATAGGCAAATGGCTCATCCCCATTCACCACCTCATCATACATCGTGATCAGATCAGCAAGTGCATACCCGGTTTCCCGGCTGTAAATACGCCACAGCTTCTTTCTTCCCGGATTTGTGATCTTCTCAACATTCTCGGAAATCTTGATCTTCGGCACAAATTCCCCGGCATCATTTTGCACAGCAGCCAGCTTATAGACACCACCAAAGACCGGATCTGATTTTGACGTGATCATACGCTCTCCAACGCCATAGGAATTGATGCTTGCGTTCTGCTTCTTCAGCGACTGCATCAGAAATTCGTCAACACTGTTCGACACAACGATCTTGCAGTCCTGCATATCATGCGCATCGAGTATCTTACGGATTTTCTTTGAGAAATACGCCAGATCTCCACTGTCAATGCGGACACCTTTCAGACGTTTTCCGGCAGGCTCCAACACTTCCTTTGCTACACGGATTGCATTCACCAGTCCACTATTCAGGATATCATACGTATCAATCAGAAGCGTGCAGTTGTCTGGATAGACTTCTGCGTATGCTTTAAATGCTTCGTATTCATTATCAAAAAACTGTATCCAGCTATGTGCCATCGTACCAATCGCCGGCACGCCAAACCGTTCATCTGCCATAACCGTTGCTGTGGCTGCCGCGCCACCGATATAGGCAGCTCTTGCACCAAGGATTGCTGCATCCCCGCCATGTGCACGTCTCGCGCCAAACTCCATGACAACCGCACCACTCTCGGCTGCCGTCCGGCAGATCCGGGATGCCTTTGTCGCGATCAATGACTGGAAATTCATCGTAAGCAGCAGCATCGTCTCGATCAACTGTGCTTCAATCACCGGTGCCGACACCGTGACAATCGGAGTATTGGGATAACAGATCGTTCCCTCCGGTAACGCATCAATGTTTCCTGTAAACTTAAAATCAGCAAGATAGTTCAGAAATCCTTCTGAAAACTCGCCCTTGCTCCGCAGGAATTCGATATCTTCCTTGGAAAAATGCATGTTCTCGATGTATTCGATCAACTGCTCCAATCCGGCAGATACAACAAATCCGCCATTGTCCGGATTCTTCCGGTAGAACATATCAAATACAACCTTCTTATCTTTGAACCCTTTTTCAAAATATCCGTTGGACATCGTCAGTTCATAATAGTCCATCAACATTGTCAGATTTCTCATAGAATAAACCTCTCTATTAAAAAACTGCTGCACCAAAGCTTGGTGCAACAGCCTTTGTTTTTTATTTCGTCTTAGTTTTTAAATCCACGATAGATAATATCGGATCTCTTTGGTCCATTGGAAATCATTGTGATCGGGAATCCAATCTGCTCCTCAATGAACTCGATATACTTACGGCAGTTCTCCGGGAGATCCTCATACTTCTTAATTCCGCGGATATCCTGCTTCCATCCAGGAAGTACCTTATATACAGGCTTTGCCTTCTTTAACCTTGCAGTTGTCGGGAAGTCCGTTGTTACCTCTCCGTCGATATCATAGCCGACACAGACCGGAATCTCATCGAGATAACCAAGTACATCCAATACGGTAAATGCAACATCGGTAGTACCCTGGATACGGCAGCCATACTTGGAAGCCACACAGTCAAACCATCCCATACGTCTTGGACGTCCGGTTGTTGCACCAAACTCGCCTCCATCGCCACCACGGCGGCGAAGCTCATCGGCTTCTTCACCGAATATCTCACTGACAAACTCACCTGCACCAACAGCAGAAGAATATGCCTTACATACTGTGACAATCTGCTTGATCTCATATGGTGGAATTCCTGCACCGATTGCACCATAGGCTGCCAGTGTAGAAGAAGATGTTACCATTGGATAGATACCATGATCTGGGTCTTTCATAGAACCAAGCTGTCCCTCTAAGAGGATATGCTTTCCTTCTTTGATTGCATTATACAAATAAGCAGATACATCACATACAAACGGAGCAACCATTTCCTTGTACTCCATCAGTGTGTTGTACACTTCATCCACTGTCAGAAGTGGTTTCTTGTACAGATACTCTAACAGTACGTTCTTGGATGCGATCACACGCTCAATCTTGTCACGCAGCGATGCCTCATCGTCAAACAACTCACTTACCTGAAACCCAATCTTTGCATATTTATCTGAATAAAACGGAGCAATACCCGACTTCGTAGAGCCAAAAGATTTTCCAGCCAGTCTCTCCTCTTCATATGCATCAAACAATACATGATATGGCATTACCATCTGTGCGCGATCCGATACGAGGATCTTTGGCATTGGAACTCCCTTGTCTGTAATCGACTTTACTTCATTGAACAGTACCGGGATATTCAGTGCAACACCATTTCCGATAATGCTGGTTGTATGGTCATAAAATACGCCGGAAGGAAGTGTATGCAATGCAAACTTTCCATAGTTATTTACGATTGTATGACCGGCATTTGCTCCACCCTGAAAACGCACGATGATATCTGCCTTTTCTGCGAGCATGTCTGTAATTTTACCTTTTCCTTCGTCACCCCAATTGGCGCCTACTACTGCCTGTACCATAGTCTAACCTGTTACCTCCGTTTTTATCACTTTGCAATTAATAGTGTATCGACCGCAGCCGACCTTTCTATTTTACTTTATTTTTACAATAAAATCAATATGCATCGATGATTACGCGCATCTTATACGTTAATCTCTGCCTTTACGCCCAGGATATCTTTGTTTGCATCAAGAATTGGCTGAATCTGCTCTGTCAGGAACTCGGCTGTCTGCTCCGGTGCACGACCAACAAAGTTCTTCGGATCAAGCAATGCTTCGATCTCTTCGCGTGTCATGCCAAATGCAGAATCGCATGCGATCAGTTCTATCAGGTTATTCTCATTTCCGTACTTCTTGACCTGCTCGCCCGCGATCATCGAATACTCGCGGATCTTCTCATGCAGTTCCTGACGGTTTCCGCCCCGCTTTACGGCATCCATCATGATGTTCTCAGTTGCCATGAAAGGAATCTCCTTCATGAAGTGCTGGTAGATCACCTTGTCATATACAACAAGTCCATCTACGACATTCAAATACAGATCCAGAATTCCGTCGATGGCAAGGAATGCTTCCGGTACAGAGATTCGCTTGTTTGCGGAATCATCCAGTGTACGCTCAAACCACTGTGTACTTGCCACGATTGCCGGATTTAAGGCATCTGCCATCACATAGTCAGACAGGGATGCGATACGCTCGCTCCGCATAGGATTTCTCTTATATGCCATTGCTGAGGAACCAATCTGATTCTTCTCGAACGGCTCTTCCACTTCCTTCAGATGCTGAAGAAGTCGGATATCATTTGAAAACTTATGCGCTGACATTGCGATACCGGAAAGTACATTTAAGACTCTCGCATCGACCTTTCTGGAATAGGTCTGTCCGGAAACCGGATAGCATGCTGCAAATCCCATCTTCTCAGCAATCTTTCCGTCAATCTTCTTGACTGTCTCATGGTCACCCTCAAACAGCTCTAAGAAACTTGCCTGTGTACCGGTTGTTCCCTTACAGCCAAGCAGTTTCTGCTGACCGATCATATATTCAAGATCTGCTAAATCCAACAGTAACTCCTGCATCCAGAGTGTTGCACGTTTTCCAACCGTTGTTGGCTGTGCCGGCTGGAAATGAGTAAATGCCAGTGTCGGAAGATCCTTGTATGTATCTGCAAACTTAGCAAGCTCATTGATGACATTGATCAGCTTTGTACGAACAAGCTTCATTGCCTCTGTCATGATGATCACATCTGTGTTATCACCGACATAACAGCTTGTCGCACCCAGATGGATAATGCCTGCTGCCTTCGGGCACTGCTGTCCATATGCATACACATGGCTCATAACGTCATGACGTACAAGCTTCTCACGCTCTCTTGCCACATCATAGTTGATATCATCTACATGGCTTTTCAGTTCTTCGATCTGCTCGTCTGTGATACGTGGATTGCCATCGGCATCCTTTAGTCCAAGCTCCTTCTCTGTTTCAGCAAGTGCGATCCATAATTTTCTCCATGTCTTGAACTTCATGTCCGGAGAAAAAATGTACTGCATCTCCTTGCTTGCGTATCTCTCTGAAAGTGGGCTTACATACTTATCTCTGCTCATAAAAAACCTCCAATTTTATATATTTTCCTCATATGTTCTTCTATTATACACCTTATGCGTCATATTCGCCACGAATATCTTCTTTGGGCGGATCAATTGGCCATTTTCCTGTGAAACAGCCCTGGCAGAACTGTCTGCCTCCAGTCAGTTCCGGCAGCCGCTCCAGTTTCAGATAGCCAAGTGTGTCCGCGCCGATAATCTGACGGATTTCCTCGATTGTCCGGTTGTATGCGATTAACTGGTCACTGTCCGGTACATCCGTTCCGAAATAACATGGATACAGGAATGGTGGGGAAGAAATGCGCACATGTACTTCCTTCGCACCGGCTTCCTTCAGCATGCTGACGATCCGGTCACTCGTCGTTCCGCGCACGATGGAATCATCGATCATAATCACACGTTTTCCTGCGACTGCATCCTTTAACACATTTAATTTCACGCGCACACTGGACTCCCGCTGGCTCTGCTTCGGCTTAATAAAGGTTCGTCCGACATAGCCATTTTTCACAAATGCGGTTCCGTATGGAATACCGGATTCGAGCGAATACCCAAGTGCCGCCGCATTTCCGGACTCCGGTACGCCTACGACTAAATCTGCATCCACCGGACTATCCTTTGCAAGACATCTTCCGGCAATGATACGTGACTGATATACGCTCATCCCATCGATCACACTGTCCGGTCTTGCAAAATAAATATATTCAAATACACATCTGCCGTGCTCTTTCTGACACAGCTCTTTGTGACTTTCAATGCCCTTTTCCGGCGAAATGACAACCATCTCGCCCGGCTCCACATCGCGGATAAATTCTGCCCCGATCGTATCAAGTGCACAGCTTTCGGACGCAAGCACATATGCATTGTCACGTTTACCGATACAGAGTGGGCGGAATCCATACGGATCACGGGCACCAATCAGTTTTCTGGGACTCATGACGATCAGAGAATACGAACCAACCAGCTTCTTCATCGCATTCTGAACCGCTTCCTCCGCCGAAGAAGTTTTAACCCGCTCCCTTGCGATATGATAAGCAATAACCTCGGAGTCAATCGTCGTCTGGAAGATTGCGCCATCATGTGCCAGCTCTCTTCGAAGCTCCGGTGCATTGACAAGATTTCCATTATGCGCCAGTCCAAGTGTACCTTTGATATAATTCAGTACAAGCGGCTGCGCATTTTCTCTGGTACTAGCCCCTGCGGTTGAATACCGTACATGTCCAACACCGATGTTTCCTTTGAGCTTATCTAAGTCTTCCTGTGTGAATACCTCATTCACAAGTCCCATACCTTTGGAAGACAGCACCTTGCCCTTTGGTCCTTCGGTATCGGATACCGCAATACCACAGCTTTCCTGTCCTCTGTGCTGCAAAGCGAACAATCCGTAGTAAATCGTTCTAGCCACATCGTGTCCATCAAAGTCATACATGCCGAAGACTCCACATTCTTCGTGCAGACCATCATCCTGATAGTGTTCCATTACATCACTCATATCGCACGTTCCTCTCATTATAATCTTATTATCCGCATATCGCTTCTTTTTTTGATATTTTTTTCAAACCTTGCTTATTATAACCTACATAACTTAAAGTATCAAACAGTTTATGTGTTTTTTTCGAGTTTTCGTGAATTTATATAGCGTTTCACTTGTTTTTTTGATATAATAGTGCCAATCTAATAAAAATTCCGAGCTGGAGGGTTAGTATGCAGGAAAAAAGAAAGAAC
>DJEI01000024.1:27033-43229 GCA_002431865.1 Lachnospiraceae bacterium UBA5902 | reverse complement strand
TGATGTACACCGATATCGACAAAGGCACCAAAGTCGATGACATTACGGACAGTTCCTTTTAATACCATGCCCGGCTTCAGGTCTTTCAGATCCATGACGTCACTGCGCAGCAGCGGACGCGGCATATCCTCACGCGGATCTCTTGCCGGCTTTTCCAGCTCCTTCAGGATATCGTCCAGTGTCAGTTCACCGATGCCCAGTTCTTTTGCCAGTGCCTTCTTATCTCCGACCTTCTGCATCAGAACAGATTTCTTTGCCTGCGGCTGTGCATTCTCTTTTTTATCCTCTGCCAGTGTAACAGAGCCCATTGCCTGTGCCAGTGCTTTGCCCATGGCTGTACCGGTATTGCGGATCACAACCTTCTTTTCCTTCTTTACAGGCTGCTTCTTTACCGTCTGTTTTGCTTTTTCCAGCTCTTTTGCAGACTGCCTGATCTCTTCCATCGTCAGCCCTGTTTTGGTCAGAAGCTGCTCTACCGCCCCATAGGATTCCGGATGAACACTCGTCGCATCCAGCGGATTGTCCCCACCCTGGATCCGCATAAAGCCCGCACACTGCTCATATGCTTTCGGACCGAGCTTGGCCACCTTTAACAGCTGCTTACGGTTTGTGAATCTGCCGTTTGCTTCTCTGTAATCCACAATATTTTTGGCGACCACCTTGGAAATTCCCGAAATATAGGAAAGCAACGGTGCGGAAGCCGTGTTCAGGTCAACACCGACTTTATTGACACAGTCCTCTACAACACCTGTCAGTGTTTCAGACAGCTTTTTCTGGTTCATATCATGCTGGTACTGTCCGACACCGATGGATTTCGGATCGATCTTTACAAGCTCGGCCAATGGGTCCTGGATTCGTCTGGCGATACTTGCCGCACTTCTCTGCCATTCCTCGAAATCCGGGAACTCCTCGGTTGCTTCCTTGCTGGCAGAATAAATGGATGCACCTGCTTCATCTGTGATCACATATTTTAAGTCCACATTTAATTCTTTCATAAGTTCCACGATCATCGCCTCTGATTCCCGGCTGGCGGTACCATTTCCGAGGGAAATAAGTGTCACATGATATTTTGCGATCAGCTTCTTTAACACCTGCTTTGCCGCATCGTAGTTTTTCTGTCCCTTTGTCGGGTAGATAATGACCGTATCAAGCACTTTGCCGGTCTCATCGACAACTGCCAGCTTGCTTCCGTGTGCAAAGCCCGGGTCCCAGCCAAGTACAACCTGTCCGGAAATCGGTGGCTGCATCAAAAGCTGATGGAGGTTTTTACCAAATACTCCGATGGCGCCCTCCTCCGCTTTTACCGTCAGTTCATTTCGTATCTCACGCTCGATGGATGGTGCAATCAGACGGTCATAACTGTCCGTAACCGCCTCATACAGATAGCTTGCGCTGTCGTGCTTCATATTTCCAATGATCTGCTTCACAAGCCAGAGTAAAATCTCCTGTCTTGGTGCCTCGATCTTCACTGTCAGGAACTTCTCTGCCTCACCACGGTTGATTGCTAAAATCCTATGTCCGACCAGCTTCCTGATCGGCTCTGAGAAATCATAATACATCTCGTATACCGAATCTGCTTCCTCGTCCTTCGCCTTTGCAACCAGACTTCCACTCTCCTTCGTCATCGCACGAAGCTTCGTCCGGTAATCGGCATCATCTGCGTAGGCTTCTGCAAGAATATCCTTGGCGCCATCAATCGCATCCTGCACGCTTTCCACGCCTTTTTCCGCATCGACAAAAGCGGCTGCCTCTTCCTCGATCGTCTTCATCGTCTCCTGTGCGCGTAAGATCTCTGCAAGCGGCTCTAAGCCTTTCTCCTTGGCAATCGTCGCTCTTGTCCGGCGCTTCGGGCGATACGGACGGTACAGATCCTCCAGGGCAACCATCGTCATTGCCGCCTCAATCTGCTTCTTCAATTCCTCTGTCAGCTTGCCCTGTTCCTCGATCGTTGCAAGTACAGACGTTTTCTTCTCCTCTAAGTTCCGCAGATACATAAGCCGCTCGGACAATGCGCGCAGCTGCTCATCATTTAAAGAGCCTGTCACTTCCTTCCGGTATCTTGCGATAAATGGAATCGTTGCACCCTCGTCGATCAGCTCGACGGACTTTTCCACCTGTCCTTTCTTAATCTGCAATTCATCTGCAATTACCTGTAATATATCCATGTTGTCTCTCCTGTTATTCCTTATAAAATTCCGGGATAAAGCTTTCCTTCGCCGCTTCTCCCTCCTGGTAAAACGCCTGCTCCACACCTAAATTCACTGCATAATCCAGCAGCTTGCGGTACGATTTCCGGCGGACTTTATCTGCAAGCTCCGGGAACCTTGCCCCGATATCACCAATCGGCGTATACTGGCTCATCATACTGATATAGATCCGGTTCCCATATGTCTCATAGAGATAACGCACGATCTTCTCTGCCTCTAACAGATGCTCCGGCAGTAACATATGACGCACGATCACGCCCCGTCTTATATATGCATCCTCAGCATCAAAGACGACTTTACCACACTGGCGCAGCATCTCTGCAATCGCAGTCTTCGCCACCACCGGATAATCCGGTGCATGGGAATACTTTGCCGCTGTATCTGCATCCATATATTTCATGTCCGGCAGGTAGACATCCACCAGTCCCTCTAACATGCGCAGTGCTTCCACCCGCACATAACTGCTTGTGTTATAGATAAATGGCAGGGAAAATCCCTGCTCCTTTGCCTGCCGGATCGCCTGCGCCACCTGCGGGATAAAATGATCGGCAGTGACCAGATTGATATTCGCTGCGCCCTGTGCTTCAAGATCATAGAATATCTGCACAAGCTCTTCCACTGTGATCTGCCTGCCGGTACCACCATCCGAAATTGCGTAGTTCTGGCAATATACACAATGAAGCGGGCATCCGGTAAAAAACACCGCACCGGAACCTCTCTCTCCGGAAATACAAGGTTCCTCCCACATATGCAGTGCCGCCCGTCCAATCCGCATTGCAGCGGTCTCGCCACAGACGCCCAGCTCGCCATTTGCACGATTTTTCTTACAATTCCGCGGGCACAGCGTACAGACTGACACCTCTGTATCTTCTATGCTATTCTGCCTCTGACTGTTATTGATATTACTTTCCATTCAACTCATGTTCCCTGTGCATTTCCTGTCTGTGCGGCCGTTCAATCGTGATATACCACTTCACCACAGACGTTCCGATAATCACCACATATCCGATTACGCTCAGATAATCCGGAATCTGATCCAAAAACAGGAATCCCCATAGTGCTGTAAAAAGCACGATAGAGAAATCATACACCGAGATTTCCTTCGCCGGTGCATACGAATACGCCTTCGTGATGAAGATCTGCCCGCCTGCCGCCGAAATACCCGTACAGATCAGAAACAGCCATTGAAGTCCACTCATCGGCTGATAATTAAATACAAAAAATGGTAATGTCACAACACAGGAAAAGGCGGAGAAGAACAATACGATAATCATACTATTTTCCCCGCGTTGTCCAAGCTTTCTGACAAATGTATACGCAAATCCGGCACCAAATCCGCCAAGTGCACCAATCAGCGCCGGTACAACCTCCATACTCATCGTCGGCTTCACAACGAGCAGCATTCCAACGAATGCGGCTGTCACTGTCACCCAGTCCAGCTTACTTGCAACCTCCTTCAATACGAAGAAGGAGCAGATGATTGCAAAAAAGGGTGATAATTTATTCAACATCGAAGCATCTGAGATTGGGATATGGTCGATTGCATAAAAATTACAGATCAACCCGCACGTGCCACCGATGGCACGGCAAAACAGATACTTCAGATTTCCTTTTCCGATTCGAAACGGCTGATGTGCCTTTACCAATGCAGCGACTGCAATCAGCATCGCAACCAGATTCCGGAAGAAGCATTTCTGCATCGTCGGCACATCTCCGGCTAACCGGACAAATAAGCTCATAAGCGAAAAGCAAAATGCAGATAATACAATACATACAATTCCCTTTTTACTTTTTTCCACGTCTCTCACTTCCTGCCTGATTCATCCAACCTGTTACATTAACGGCAATATACGATCTCTACATCCTCGATTGCCTTCGCAATCAGAGGCTCAACCTTACCGACAAGCGCCTTCTCAGACTCCAAGATCTGCTCCATCTTCGGCTTTGTCACCGGATGCTGTGCTACAAAGGTTGTACAGCAATCTTCATATGGCAGAATAGATGTCTCATACGTTCCGATTTTCTCTGAGATATCAATGATCTCCTGCTTATCCATACCGATACATGGACGGAATACCGGAAGCTTGTCGATTGCGCGGTCAATGACGAGCAGACTCTGTGTCGTCTGACTCGATACCTGACCGATACTCTCACCGGTGATCAGGCACTGGCAGTCCTCTTTCAATGCAATCTCCTGTGCAATCCGGTACATAATTCGCTTCATGATGATTGTCAGCTCATCATGCGGACAGTTGTCATAGATGGCAAGCTGCACATCCGTAAACGGTACCACATGCAGTTTGATCACACCCGAATATTTTGACACGATCTTTGCGAGATCGATAACCTTTGTCCGTGCCTGGTCACTTGTAAATGGTGGCGCATGGAAATACACTGCCTCAATCTCCACACCACGCTTCGCGATCATATATGCCGCAACCGGGCTGTCAATACCGCCAGACAAAAGCGTCATACCCTTACCATTCGTGCCGACCGGAAGTCCGCCCGGTCCCGGAATGATCTTGGAATAAATATAAGTGACATTCCGCACTTCCACATTGATGAACACATCCGGCTTATGAATGTCGACCGTCATATCCGGATAGGCATCCAGCAGATCGGCTCCAAGATCACAGTTTAACTCCATCGAAGTCTTTGGAAATGTCTTGTTATTTCTTCTTGCATTTACCTTGAATGTAAAATGCTTATCGTTATATTCTTCTGCCACATGTGCGACAACTGCCTTGGAGATTGCCTCATAGCTCAACTCCTCCACAACCTTAACCGGGCACACACCGACGATACCGAAGATTGTTGTGAGTACCTTCATGACATCCTCGTAATCGTAATCCGAGAACGCCTCGACGAAAATACGTCCGTATTCCCGGCGTACCTCAAACTTGCCCAGTGGCTTTAAGCGTGCACGCATACGCTTGCACATAATTTCCTCGAAGACGTAACGATTCTTTCCTTTCGTTCCGATCTCCGCATATTTAATCAAAAACATCTTATACTGCATCGTAATCCTCATTTCCTACTACCATAGTTGTTTTATTTCCATCGTTTCACTATAACAGAAATAAAGAGGAATAGCAATTATTTCTTCCGTGTATAGCGCCGCAGCATCGGAAGGGTTTCCTTTAATACATCCACACAATAATCCACTTCTTCCTTTGTGTTCCACTCACAGAAGCTGAACCGCAGAGTCGACTCCAACTGCTCCTGCGACAAACCGATTGCTGTCAGAACATGGCTGACCTGCGGTTTGTTCGAAGAACAGGCAGAACCTGCCGATACATAGATACCCTTATCGCCGATCGCACGCATCAAAACGGCGGCGCGCACCCCTTCAAAGCTGATACTCGCGATATGCGGTGCCTCACCGGAATGGTCATAGACACCCTTGATCTTCGTTACCTCCGATACTAGATAATCCCGCACCTCGCGTACATGCTGCATCTTCGCCTCATGGTCGGTATAGATCATCTCTGCGGCAAGTCCCATGCCTGCGATTCCCGGCAGATTCTCCGTACCGGAACGCATGAAATTCTGCTGTCCGCCTCCGTAAATGATCGGGCGGATCAACGTCTTATCCTTGATATAGAGTGCTCCGCTGCCCTTTGAACCATGTATCTTATGTCCGCTCACCGAAAGCAGATCCACACCAAGCTGCTTCGGTGTGAATTTTAATTTACCATATGCCTGTACCGCATCGACATGCACAATCGTCTGCGGATTGTGTGCCTTCACAAGCTTTGCAAGACCCTCGACCGGCTGGATGCTTCCGATCTCATTATTTACATACATACAGCTGACGAGTATCGTATCCTCACGCAGCAGTTTCGAGAGGCTGTCCAGATACACCTTTCCATCCGAACCAACCTCCATGAAGCTGATCCCAAAGCCTTCTTTCTGCAGAAACTCCACCGTAGAAAGGACAGATGCATGTTCGATCGGTGTCGTGATAATATGCTTCCCTGCGCGGCGGTGCGCCAGTGCCGTCCCGATTAAGGCAAGGTTATTCGCCTCTGTACCGCCGGATGTAAATACGATCTCCTTTGGCATACATTTAAGTGTCTTTGCGACCTGTTCTGTCGCAGTGCGCTCATAATCTTTCGCCGTTAATCCCTTCTTGTGCTGGGACGATGGATTTCCATAATCCACGTCCAGCAATGTCATCATCAGTTCCTTTACCTCTGGGAATACAGCCGTTGTTGCTGCATTATCAAAATAACATTCCATCACTTTTTCTTTTTCCTCTACTGTCCCGTTACATAATGATAAATCGCCCGATAAGTTGACTGCGAATAGTGTACACCATCCGCGATCGTTGCAGGGTTTAAGCCATAATATGTATCAATATAATATCCATCAAAATCCGCTACATGATTGTGCATGTAGTTGTTGAAGGTTTTGATATTCTGGTTAAATCCGCCTGCGCCATAGTTGTTGCTGTACCTGAAATTCGCGCCAACCGGATTGACCGACATGATACAGATCGTCGCTCTCGGATACTCTGCATGTAAGCGTTTAAAGAATGCAACGTAATTTTCATAGTTAAATATATCATTGATACCAAAATTCGACACGATCACAGCGTTCGGCTTCCGGTCTAACACCGCCCGGATCATCGGATATCCGGTACTGTTCAGCCATACATATCCGGAAGAAACCTTCGCGATCAGATTGGAATTAAAAGACTCATTTCCATATGTGTAACCATAGATATAATGGCCAAATCCAACCATTCTGGAATCTCCAAGCCACAGATCAACATTGCCAATTCCCTTGACAACCCGGTTTGCTCCAACCGTATCAAATACGGACTTTACAACCGGATATCCCGTCGCACCGGGTGCAGTTCCGCCCTTTGCTACAAGCTTGATCTGAATTGCCTCAATCCGCTTCGACATGCCGGTGGAACCTGCCGTAGCACCGTTCTTCGCCCAATCCAGCCATCCATAGGTCTGGATATGCACACGATAATAAATGTCATAATACCGTGCCGCATTTCCGGTCAGATAAATCTCGATTGCTTCTAACCGTTTTGCCTTGCCGGTTGTTCCCGCAAGCTGTCCGTCCGAACGAAATGCCTGCCAGCCATATGTCTGTCCATGTACACGATAGGCTACGCCACCATCCACAGAAGTATTCTTCAGGGAAATGGAAATCGCTTCCATACGTTTCGCCTGTCCGATCGTACCAAGTGTGGCTCCATTTGTTACCTCCGGCAGGTTCCCGTAGGTCTGTACATGTCCGGAATAAGCAACTGAAACCGCTTTTTCCTGCTCAATGCTTCCAAAATCAGTACTGCCCGGTGCCGCCGCATCTTTGGCTACCAGCCGGATCTGGATTCCATCCAGCTTCACGCCATAGCCACATGTACCGGAGATTGCACCGTTCTTCGACCAGCCAAGCCAGTCTCCGCCACTGATATGACTCCGATAGTAAATATCATACATCATTGCATCCTGTCCCGTCAATCGGATACAGATTGCTTCTAACCGTTTTCCTTTCCCAACCGTACCTGCCAGATGTCCGTTTGTTTTCCAGTCCTGCCAGCCAATACTCTGCACGTGGGCACGGTAGGTAAGCTTAACCGCCGACTCAAGCCTGATTGCCTCCAACCGTTTTCCAGTTCCAAGATTACCAAGCGTCGTTCCATCTTTCACCTGTGCCAGATTCCCGTAAGTCTGCATATGTCCGCTGTAATAAACCGACGGGAGTTCCGCTGCCTTTGCCGGCGTAAATCCAAGCAGCATACCTGCCACCATACATATAGTCAATACCATTGCTGCAAGCTTTTTATTCATACTGTTTCTACTCATATTTTCTTCTCCCCTTATCCTTTTATCGTTCCATCTGGAACATCAAAATCGACAATACTGTAAGTCCTGCTGTCTCTGTGCGCAGAATCCGGTTGCCAAGTGTAATCACCTTCGCACCCTTATCTTTCGCTGCCGCAACCTCTTCCTGCGCAAAACCGCCCTCCGGTCCGATAAATATCGCTGCCTTCGAGCCTGCCGGAAGTCCCGCTGCCTGTGCAATCACTTCTCTCGCGTAAGTGATTCCCTCCGCACTCTCATACGGAAGCAGCATCACATCAAATTCACCAGCTCTTGCCAGTGCCTGTGAAAAAGAGCAGAAATCGGAAACCTTCGGAATCACGCCTCTGCCCGACTGTTTCGCCGCAGACTCGGAAATCGCCTGATATCGTTCCAGCTTTTTCGCCTTTTTCTTATCTTCAAGCTTCACAACGGTACGCTTCATCATCACCGGGACAATCTCTGCCGCACCAAGCTCCACCGCTTTCTGGATGATAAACTCCAGCTTATCGGATTTCGGCATTCCCTGAAACAGTGTGATCGCGCAAGGAAGCTCCGCCGCATTCTGGTTGATATCCTCAATCTTCGCATAGACAACGTCCTTTTCCACTGCCGCTATGCTGCACGTATATTCCTTTCCATTTCCATCACAGACCGTCAACGCATCCCCCACCGATAAGCGCAGTACATTCTTAATGTGGTTGACATCCTCACCGGTGATTGCGATCTGCTCCTGTGCATCGCTGCAATCTTCTACATAAAATCTAGGCATAGTCTCTCTCCTTTATTCCGGATGCCATTCGATTGTACCATCTGGATAAATATAGTCGTAACCGCCCTTATCACAGTTCGGAACAATGGTTGGTCCTGTTTCATCTACTGGTGCTGCGGTTGTCTCCGGCGCCTGTGTTGTCGCAGGTGCCTGCGTCGTTGCCGGTGCCTGCGTTGTCGCTGGCGCCTGTGTCGTTGCCGGTGCCTGTGTCGTTGCCGGTGCCTGCGTTGTCACAGATGTCTGTGTATCCTTCTTATTCGACTCTGTGGTCTTCGTATCTTTCTTGTCCGCTTCCGTCGTTGCCTTATCCTTCTTATCCTTGTCTTTCCTGGATTCGGTCGTCTTAGCTTCAGTTGTCTGCTCCGTTGTATTCTTCTCTGTTGATGCCTCCGTCTTTGCCGTCGCATCACCTGCAGTTGCAGCGTCCTTCTTTGCGCTTCCGCATCCACCAAGTAAAAATGCCGCTGTCACTGCACACAAAAATGCCTTTTCTTTCCAGTTCTTTTTCATATTTATGTCCTCCTAATCATTACAAATAGTTTCTAACAGCATAGAATAATAGCTTCCATCCTGCTCTGTAATTAGTTCCATCTGATAGTTACCTGCCGGGAATGCCTGTTGTCCGATATACGCGGTAAATCCATAATCGGAGGGGGTTCCCGTTGTAAGCTCATCCGCTGGCGCCGCCTCAACGACAAAGCATCCGGAATCGCCGGAAAACCGCAGATATATCGGTGAGTTTGTATCCACGTATCTTGCATCTGCCAATCCCTGTATTTTATAATATTCATCAAATTCGGAAATCTCCACTGTCACAGCTCCCGAAGTATAAGCGATTGTTTTCTCTGAGAATGCCCGGAGCGGTGCCGGCATCACCGGAGCGAATTTTACGAGGTTGACCAGATTCCGTTCTACCAGCTCGACAATACAAACATCCCGGTTCTCCGTATACATCGCATCCAGGCGATACGGAATTGCCTTGCAGAATTTCGCCGAATCAAACTCCTGTGCCAGAAATGGCAGCAGCGAATTGCCAAACGAATCCCGGAAGCAAAGCAGATGGGATCCGTCTCCTTTTGTTCCCGTCGTTGTCACGACATTAGCGGTCACATCATCTGTCCCATCATAGCTATATGTAAAATACGGACTATAATCATATTCCTTTTCCGGATGTCTTGCAAGCGGATATAAGATTTTGTCAATGTCTCCTTCGAAATCATCCCGCACCTGCGGTTCTACCTGCGTCAGATCTGTATGTTTCACGCCTGCCTGTTCGAGCAGTGCATCCTGTACCAGCGCCGCTCCCCGGTTATCCCAGTGGGAGTCCCCCTTATGATAAAGCGCCCCTGTCTGTGCCTCAAACAACGCATGCAGATCCACATAATCACATCCAAGCTCCTGCATAACCATAGATACTCGCTGCAGATTCGTCGGTTTGTCTGTCTGCGTGTAATAATACGGCATGTACTCCGGATAGAGTGTATTTTTGTTCGGCGCGCTTGTAAATACAAACGTCTTCCCCATGCCTTCCACATATTCCTGCATCAGGGAAATCACGGTTGCCACATTCCGGATGCCACGGTCACTCATGCGGTTTGTTCCCTGGTAATCGTCCAATGTCGTACGCAGATACAGCCAACCATCGGTTCCGACGATTGCCAGATTCTCACTTGACTGATGAAATACCCGGCTCATCAAAACCGCATCCGCGGTAACAAGCTCCTGCCGGTAGGCAAAATGATCCGAAAAATACGCTTCTAAGTCTGAAAGGTATTTGTAATTGATTGTTTTCTCCTCCACCAGCTGCGGCATCTGTGCAAGCGTCTTGTTCTCGGTCGATTCCGGCTCCTTGTACCAGAGCATTCCGACCAGAGGCACTGCAAGGATCAGGAAGAACAGACTACAGAATATAACACGATAAGTTTTCATACAGATATGCCCTCCTGTCCTTTAAAATCGAAAATAAATAAACGGATTATATGCATCCGATGCCAGCATCACCATGCAAAGCAGCAGACAGGCAAGCAGTCCCACGCCGGATACGATCTGTACGACCGATATGGTCTGCGCCCGCTTACAGATCTGAAGCTTCCTTTTGATTGCCTGCACCCAAGGGACCATAAACGCAATGCCAAGGATCAGAGCAACAAGCAGATACGGCGTCAGCTCTGCCTGTGCTAACATCCAGCCCGCTGCATTTCCATGAAAGGAAAACATCTGTCCAAGTATCTGGAATCCCTGTACCACACTGTCTGCCCGGAACATCACGAAGCCACAGATCACAACCAGCATTGTATATAAGTACTGCACCCATTTCCATCGTACGCGTTTGATACTCAGCTTCGTGTGCCCTTCCAACACCAGAAATGTGCCATGGAACAGTCCCCATAGAATAAATGTCGTATTGGCTCCATGCCATAACCCGGTCAGGAAAAATACGATATATTTGTTCAGAATCGTGCGTGCACTTCCCTTCCGATTTCCACCGAGCGGAATATATACATATTCCTTAAACCATGTGGAAAGCGAAATATGCCATCTGCGCCAGAATTCCTTGATGGAAAGCGATGCATACGGATAGTTGAAATTCTCCTTGAAATGGAATCCAAACATCCGTCCAAGCCCGATCGCCATATCGCTGTAACCACTGAAATCATAGTAGATCTGAAGCGTATAACCGATCGCTACAAGCCACGCAGCAGCCATACCAAGACCAGATGCATGCGGCATCAGACGGTCTACCATCTGTGCGAGCGCGTTGGAGATCAGAACCTTCTTCGACAGACCGACGATAAACCGGCGGATTCCATATTCGACATCTGTCACCGTCTGTCTGCGGTCGGTAATCTCCGCTTCGATATCCCGGTACTTGATGATCGGTCCTGCAATGAGCTGTGGGAAAAAGCTGATATACAGCAGCAGACGAAAATAATTTTTCTGGCAGTCACAGTCTCCCCGGTACAGATCAATGATGTACGACATCGTCTGAAATGTAAAAAAAGAAATGCCAATCGGCATCACCAGCTTCAGATACGGAATCGACAGATGTCCGATCTGATTGATGATTCCGATCAGGAAATCAGTATATTTGAATAAGACCAGCAGTGCCAGATTCGCGGTCACCGCAGCGATCAATATTCCTTTTTTCAGTTTCCTCTGCTGTTTTTTATCTGCCTGCTCCATCCATAACCCGAACAGGTAATTTACAAACGATGAGCCGAGCATCAAAAGCACATAGGACGGCTCACCCACTGAATAAAACAATATGCTGAACAGGACAAGACATGCGTTTTTGATGTGGATGTTCGGTACAATCGTATGAATCAAAAAGACCAGCAATAAAAATCCACTTAGAAATGAAATTGAACTAAAAACCATACGTTTCTCTTTTCCCCCTTGTTAATGCGTGTATTATACACGATATCCTGCGTTTTTTCTATCTGCTTCAGACATGGTTTCCGTTTCTGTCATTGCCTCGCTGGAATTATTTTCTGTCCACAGAGGGATGGAATTTGTCCCATACAGCCTCTTACAAAACGGACACACTCTATGCTCCACCGTGTTATAGTAATGTTTTCCCTTTTCACATTTTATGATCATTTGTCTCACTCCCGGTTTCTACTATCCCAATCGAAATTCCTGTGACTCATCACACAGCCATACCCGGTTTCCGGCGTCAGCCTGCACCATTTTTCCTTTCCCCAGATAGACACCTTCCACATAAACACCATTTTTTGAACAGTCCTCTACCTCGTAGGTGTCATCTGCAAGCCGTCTTACGACACAATGTGCCCGGCTCACGTTGGAGTTTTTCAAAACAATCTGACATTTTCCGGCATCTCTGCCAATCGTCAGGCCTTCGCCCTTTTTCATACGATAGATGATTCCGAGCAGTTCCCCCTTTGTTCCAATGATTGCGCCATTATCCTCCATGCTTTTCGCCAGACTCCGTGTGACTGTCGGATCTATATCCTCCTCTGCCACCTGTATTTTCTGTTTGAGCTGAAACTGTATCTGCACAGTTTTGTAATATTTCCGGCTGATTGGAAGCGTATCCTCCCCGACAACAGCCTCATACCCATTGATTGCTGCAATCGCAGCCTTCCGCACAAGAAAACTCTGATGAATACGCACAAATCCATGCTGTAACACCTTATGCTCGATATCCGCCAGCTTTCCATAAAATGGAATCTCTTCATTTTGTGTATGTATCAGCAGTACTCTGGCACGGCTTTCTATATAGCGGATCACAGCGATCGGGATACTACGCACAACCGACTCTGATTTCACGAGAATCGTGCCAGCCTGTGCCCGCCGTTTCATATATTGCCGCAGACAGTCTGGAAGCTGCGTCTTCATATCTTCTTTTAAGACATACCCCTGTGCCTGCACATGATACCCTTCATACACATAATCCGCTTCCTCTGTTACAAACAACAGATCAACATCCAGATTTTTCGCCCGTATCTGCTTTGCCAGCTGAAGCCCGCTTTTATTTTTATAATTCATTTCCATAAGCAGCAGATCAAACGGCACGGTATTTGCCTGTATCTCCTGCTCCAAAGTCTCTGCTTCTGCATATTCAATATAGCTTAATTCTTCTTCCCGGAACAATGTGTCCGTCACAATCTGCCGGACTACCGCCCGATCTTTTGTATTTTCATCACAGATTCCAATTCGCAGCATCGTTTTATCCTCACATAAAAAATCGAGTATTTACATACTCGATTTTTATTTTATCATGTTCTTTTATTTTTTCCAATATTCCTGATAAGCTTTTCTGACTTCTTTGTCGTAGGTCCTGCCGATCGGTATTGTCTTTCCGTTCTGCACTTCCACCGTTTCCACGCCTAAATAGGTGATATACGCCAGATTCACAACATATCCACCATGCACACGTATCATATTGTCTCCCAGAATTTTACGGATGCCTGCCAGCGACTCATAGCTGGTGTATTCCCGGAACCGTGTCACAATCTTGATGGTTCTCCCACACTTCTCGATATAAATGATATCCGGGCGATTGATAAATACATGATGCCCCTCACAGATAATCTCCAGCGATTTACGTGCGGTATCCTGCTTTACCATATTGACTGCCTTCTGCATCGCAAGCATCATTACCTGATCCGCATCTTTGTGCCGGACAAAATAGCAATGATTGGTTTCATACACATCCTTGATCGCATTTTCATTCTCGGTCAGATAAATAATCTTGCAAAATGGAAATGTTGCATTGATCTGCTTGGCAATCGTCACCCCCCGCAAGCCGCTCTCTGGATAATCCGTATTCATGATCAGGATTTCGCAGTCAAATACCATATCTTCAATATCAATTTTTATTTCGTTCGGAGTATATGAATGAATTAAGAATCCCTGTTCCTCTGTATATATTTTCTGTAATATTTCCTTTACTTTGTGCCGAATTTCATAACGGTCATCGCAAATTCCAATTTTCATCGTTTGTTGTCTTCCCCAGTCCCAAATATTCATTTTATAAATAGTATCATAAAATTTACCTTCAAAACTGAATCCTGCTGATTTGGCTATATTTTCGGTATAATTTACGTACTATTTACAAATCTGACCTGGGGTATCTTAGCAAAAGCAAGAAGTCTCAAACAAAAAATGCAATATTTATACATTTTTTTGTAAAAAACAGTATGTTTTATCTTTAAAAAAGCAAAAGCACGTACTACGACGTGCCTCTGTTCAACCAAAATTCAATTGTCACCTGAAATATTGCCTCATAAGTTTCCGGATCCTCATAGGAAAAATATAATCTATATTTCCCATCCTCCAAATCTGAAGCAAGCGGAATATATAATGTAAATGCGTCCTTATCAAAGTAAAATTGTGGCGTAAACCATGTTGCATAATCCCATGTACTCTCCATACCTGCCAAGCCATAGATTGGCTTATAAATTCCGGTTTCCGAATCATACTTTTCAAAAGTAAAAGAATCGGTGAATGTTTCCGACATCTGCGGTGGATCGTTCAGAAGACTATCATAATATTTTAAATGAAGCTTTGCACAATCTCCATAAAACGGATCTGCTGACATCTGCGATGGATTCATGACACCTCCAAGATTTCCATCCTCCATATACTCAAATGCATCAATACTGACTCGTTCCGTCTCCGAGGACGTGATATTCAGGATCGCATCGGATTTTTCCTGCTCAGCAAGCTCCTCCTTCGTTGGCACATGCATGACCATCGGATTGTCCGTCTGTGTCGTCTGCTCCTCTTCCGTTGCTGCCTGTACAGCGTCCGTACGAGTCTGTGCATCCGCCATTGTTGCCGTCTGTGCCTCTGTCGATGCTGCATCCATTTCGGTTGCAGATGCCGTTCCCGGCCTCTTCACCGCGCGTCCCGCCATCCAGATTCCCGTTAAAACAAGCACAATTACGATACATGCACTTCCGATCAGCCATCCCTGCTTCTTTGGCAAGTCCCGCTTTGAAATCCGGGACACCGGTATCACATACGGCTCCATCTGTGCATTCTGTCCCTCTCCGGCAAGCAGCGCTTCCCGCATTGCCTCCACCGTCTGGTAGCGATCCTCAATCTTTACAGACATCGCCTGCATGATCACCTGCGACATTGCACGCGGGATCTCCGGATTAATCTCGCAGACAGGCTTTATCGTATCCTCCAGTGCACGTCCAAACGATTCCTCCGGCTTCTCTCCGGTCGCCGCAAAATAAAGTGTGGCACCAAGCGCGTAGATGTCCGTCCACGGTCCCTGTTTATCCTTTTTTGCATACTGCTCTGGCGGCGCATAACCCGGTTTTAATACAACCGACATCGTCTGCTCGCCATCGAGATACACCTGCTTTGCCGCACCGAAATCGATCAGCTTTACCGTCAGATCCTCACAGAGAAAAATATTCTCCGGGCTGATATCCCGGTGAATCATGCCCGCCTTGTGGACAACTGCAAGTGCATCCAACACCGACAGGCAGATATGGAGGATATGATCCGTATCCAGCCGTCCTCCATGCTCCCGGATGTATTGTTTCAGCGTACAGCCATGCAGATACTCCATGACCATATAGGCAGTATCATTTTCCTCCAGATAATCATAGATGCTCACAATATTTGGCTCCGACTGAAACCTCGCCACATCCTGTGCTTCCTTCAAAAAACGAATCCTTCCCCGATGGTATTCCCGCTGCTCCTGCCCAACCGGCACACAGACCTTCGACGAATCTGCACTTCGCGTCGCAATCCCGGACGGATAATACTCCTTGATTGCAACATATGCCTGTAAGAGCGGATCCCATGCACGGTATGTGATTCCGAATCCACCTGCCCCGATCACCTCTTCAATTTTATATCGCTCTTTCAAAATAACACCCGGCTTTAAACACCGGGTGTTACTCATAC
>DJEI01000024.1:1135-26977 GCA_002431865.1 Lachnospiraceae bacterium UBA5902 | reverse complement strand
GCGATTTGACGGACTTTCAATCATTCCGCGTTCTCCCCATTTTTCGCAACTTATTTCTTTCTTCCGATCACGGATACCCAATCATTCATATGTACAACATCGATGACTTCAAAGCCATTTGCTTTCATCGCATCTGTGACATCATTTTCCTTCACATCCAGAATTCCGGATGTAATGAAATATCCACCGTCCTTCAAATACGGACCGATTACCGCAGAGAGCGGCACGATCACGTCTGCCAGAATATTGGCAACAACGATATCGTACTGTCTGTCTGCATCAAGATGCTGTGTCTCCTTGATTGTCGAGCGGTCAAGCTGGAATGTCGTACCCTTTCCAATGTAATTATCTGCAAGCAGATTGCCACAGGAGAACTTGATCTTATCTTCTCCCATGTGATTGAGCTTCGCATTTTCTTCGCTTGCCCGTACTGCAAGCTCATCGATATCCATGCCATGTACAAAGCATGCGCCAAATCTTGATGCGATCATGGATAAAATGCCACTGCCACAGCCAACATCAAACACCGTATCGCCCGGCTTTAAATATTTCTTTAACTGTCCGATACAAAGTTTCGTCGTCTCATGCGATCCGGTACCAAATGCAATCCCCGGATCGATCTCAATCACGATGTCGTCTGGCTTCGCATCTTCCACCGTCTCCCAAGTCGGCTTGATGACAATATCATCATAGAGACGGATCGGATGAAAAAACTGCTTCCAGTTGTTCATCCAGTCTTTGTCCTCTGTATTCGAGAGTGTTATATTCTTGCTGCCTACCGGTATAAACGCTTCAAGGCGGGTAAGCTCTGCAGCTATATCCGCCCTTAACGTTTCTATATTGAAAGAGTCATCTATGTAGCAGGAAACCTTTGCAGTTCCATCATCCACGCCATCGACCAGCGGGATATCCACAAACATAGCAGCCTTATCTTCCTCGGTAAGTGGCACATGATCTTCTATCATCACACCTTCCACACCCTTTTCATCCAAGAATGCAGAGATGAGATCAACAGCTTCCACCGTTGTATCGATGGTCAGTTTTGTCCACATCATTTTACCTTACCTATAATCCTTTTTTGAACCCTTTCCTTCTCTTATGATCGCCAAAAATCGAAGAACCGGACGATGCCGCATCCGTAGAGGAACGTGCATTCACTGTCGTATTTGCATACTGGTTCAAAATCGATTTCTGCTCTTCTGTCAACTTATCTGGTACCTGAACCACCAAAGTGATGTAGTGATCGCCTCGTACTGTCTTATTACGAAGTGTCGGAACTCCTTTACCCTTCAGTTTTATCTTTGTATCGGTCTGTGTACCTGGCTTGATCTCAAGTTCATAAGGTCCATCAATCGTTGTAACGGTGATCTTGCCACCCAGTGCCGCCTGTGTAAATGTAATTGGCTCAGTAGAGTAAAGATCATACTCCTGTCTCTGGAATCTAGGATCACGGTCAACCAATACAGTTACGAGCAGGTCACCACGCTCACCACCATTGATACCCGGCTCGCCCTTTGCACGAATACGGATACTCTGACCATTATCAATACCTGCAGGAATCGCAATCTGAATCTTCTTCTTACTCTTTACATAACCAGAGCCTGCACAGTTACTACACTTGTACTTGATAATCTTTCCAGAACCACCACAATCCGGACACGTTGATACAGTTCTTGCCATACCAAACAAAGATTGCTGGGTATATACAACCTGACCTTTTCCTCCACATTTGCTACATATCTCCGGCTGGTGTCCCGGCTGTGCACCAGTACCATGGCAAACAGTACATTCATCCTTCAGTGGAAGTTCCAATTCCGTCTGTGTACCAAACACAGCATCTGTGAAACTTACACGTACGGTTGTTTTGATATTTGCACCTTTTACCGGTCCATTGGACTGTCTCTGACGACTGCCGCCGCCAAACATATCTCCGAAGATATCTCCAAAGATATCTCCCATATCCGAGAAGTCAAATCCTCCGAAGCCGCCCGGACCACCTTCTTGGTCAAATGCAGCATGACCATACTGATCATACTTTGCACGTTTCTCTGGATCAGACAATACAGCATATGCCTCTGCAGCCTCTTTGAACTTTTCTTCTGCTTCTTTATCTCCCGGGTTTGTGTCCGGATGATATTTTTTTGCCACCTTACGGTAAGCCTTTTTCAAATCTGCCTCGGAGACACCTTTCGTGACTCCGAGGACTTCATAATAATCTCTTTTATCAGACATCTGCACTCACCCTTATTATTCGTAATTTGCTTTTATCAACTTGCTTCCCCACCTCGTCGCTTAGATTTCCTTGTAGTCTCCATCTACAATATCATCTGAATAATCTGGTGTGCCTGTGCCTGTACCAGCGTTTGCGCCAGGACCATTCTGCTCATAGAGCTTTGAGAACAATTCCTGCGCACTGTTCATCAATGTTTCCTTACCAGCCTTGATCTTCTCTACATCATAGTCTGTCATAGCGTCTGGATCCGTACTCTCAATGATATCCTTCAAGGCTTTGAGATCAGCCTCTACCTTTGTCTTATCTGTTGCAGAAAGCTTATCTCCTACATCGTTTAATGCTCTCTCTGTCTGGAATACCATAGCATCCGCATCGTTACGAACCTCAATTGCTTCCTTACGCTTCTTATCCTGTGCCTCATACTCGGCAGCTTCCTTCACAGCTCTATCGATATCCTCATCGGAAAGGGATGTTCCGGATGTGATTGTGATATGCTGCTCACGACCTGTACCAAGATCCTTTGCAGATACATTTACAATACCGTTTGCATCAATATCGAATGTAACTTCAATCTGTGGAACACCACGTCTTGCAGGAGCAATACCATCCAGTCTGAATCGTCCAAGGCTCTTGTTATCTCTTGCGAACTCACGCTCACCCTGTACGATGTTGATATCAACGGCATCCTGATTATCCTGTGCTGTTGAGAATATCTGGCTCTTCTTTGTAGGGATGGTTGTATTTCTCTCGATCAGATGTGTTGCAATACCACCCATTGTCTCGATAGAAAGTGTAAGTGGCGTAACATCCAACAAAAGAACCTCTCCTGCACCTGCATCACCCGCAAGCTTACCACCCTGAATAGATGCACCAATTGCAACACATTCATCTGGGTTGATGCCCTTGAATGGTTCCTTACCTGTCAGCTTCTTAACCATATCCTGAACAGCAATGATACGTGTAGAACCACCTACCAGAAGTACCTTATCAAGATCTGCTGCTGTCAGATCTGCATCCTTCAACGCTGTCAATACAGGTGTCTTTGTTCTGTCTACCAGATCAGCCGTTAACTCATCAAACTTTGCACGTGTCAAATCCATATCGAAATGCTTTGGACCATCCTGTGTTGCTGTGATGAACGGAAGGTTGATATTTGTTGTTGTAGAAGAGGAAAGTTCCTTCTTTGCCTTCTCTGCTGCTTCCTTTAATCTCTGCATAGCCATCTTATCAGTAGAAAGATCTACGCCTTCAGCCTTCTTGAACTCTTCCAGCATATACTGTGTAATTGCGTTATCGAAGTCATCACCACCAAGCTTGTTATCACCGGCTGTAGCCAGAACTTCAATGACACCGTCACCAATTTCAATGATAGATACATCAAATGTACCACCACCAAGGTCATATACCATGATCTTCTGTTCTTCTTCGTTATCCAATCCATAAGAAAGTGCTGCGGCTGTAGGCTCGTTGATGATACGCTTTACATCCAGACCTGCAATCTTACCGGCATCCTTTGTTGCCTGTCTCTGTGCATCTGTGAAATATGCAGGAACTGTGATAACTGCCTCAGTAACAGGCTCACCGATATATGCCTCTGCATCTCTCTTCAATTTAGAAAGAATCATAGCGGAAATCTCCTGTGGAGAATACTTCTTTCCGTCGATATCTACCTTGTAATCGCTGCCCATATGTCTCTTGATAGAAGAGATTGTCTTATCTGCGTTTGTAACTGCCTGACGTTTTGCTGCATCACCAACGACACGTTCGCCGGTCTTTGTAAATGCTACAACAGAAGGAGTTGTTCTTGAACCCTCTGCGTTTGTGATAACAACTGGCTTACCACCTTCCATAACAGCTACACATGAATTTGTTGTACCTAAGTCAATACCAATAATCTTACCCATAATATTTTTCCTCCTAATTATTTTATTGTCCTTTAAAATAAACTAATGTTTTATAGTAAAAGGTTAATTTGCAACCTTTACCATGCTGTATCGTAATACCTGATCCTTGTACATATAACCCTTCTGCATTTCCTCAGCTACCACATTCTCTCCAAAATTCTCATCCTCCACATGTGTTACCGCATTGTGGTAATCCGGATCAAACGGTTTGCCTTCTGCATCCATTGGTTTTACGCCAAGACTTTCAAGTGATACCATGAGCTGTCGGTAAATCTTATCGACGCCCTGTTCAAATGCCCGATTCATATCCTCTTTTGGGATACTGGAAAGGGCACGTTCCAGGTTATCAACGACCGGGAGCAGTTTTTCTAATACTTCCTTTGCTCCGATGTCGTACATCTTCTTGGATTCCTTTTCATTCCGCTGGCGCATGTTCTCAAACTCTGCCAGCAGACGCTTATACTTTTCTTCGTTTCCGGCTGCCAGATCCTTTGCTTTTTCAAGTTCCTGCTGAAGAGCCTTGCTGCCTCTTCGGTTTCCCTTGGATACCGGCTTCGGCTTTGCAGCTTCCACTTCTTCTTTCTTATCTGCCGGAACCGTTTCTTCCTCGTTTACTTTCACATCGGTTCCTTCTGTTACCGGAGCATCATCCACAGCCTTTACTTCTTCGACTGTCTCTGCTTCTTTATTTTCATTTACATTCGTCTTATTGGCCATTCTCATTCACCCCTTCGCCTTTCTTGAATATATCATCGAGTTCGGTTGTCAGATTCTTTAATGTACTGACAACTTTCTTATAATCCATTCTCTTCGGTCCCAATATTCCAATTGTTCCCTTTGCTCCTTCCGGCATCTGGTAGGTCGCTGTGACAAGAGAGCAATCTTTCAGGCTTGGTGTCTCATCTCCAATATATACCTGAATTCCGGATTCGTTTGTCTTTCCGGTCGTCTCTTCCAGCAAATGTGATACTTCATTTTTATCTTCCAGCTTTTCAAGCAGCTCACTCGTCTTGGAGATATCTCCAAGCTCCGGATACTTCAAAATGTTTGTCGCACCGCTGGTATAAACCTCAAGTTCCTGTGCCTCATGTATCGCTTCCACAATTCCCTGAAAGATCTGGTCTAATATCTCACCATACCCTCCAGATTGCTTCTTCATCGCCTGAATCATCTCTAAATTGATGTCTTCCAAGCTTGCACCCTGTAAGAAGGTATTCAATAAGATATTAAATTTCAGAACATCTTCATTATCAAGGCTTACATTGATGTGAATCATCTGATTCTTAATAATGTTACCCTCAACCACTATGACGGCAAGAAGTGTTTTTTCATCAACAAGGGAAAGCTGGATAAACTTGACTGTTTTCTCATAATTTGGTGCTGTTACCATCGTTGCATAATTGGTATTGTATGCCAGTACCTTAGCAACCTGTTTCAAGAGCACCTCCATGCGGTCCACCCGCTCTAACAGTGTGTCACGCTCCTGCTTTGCAACCTCTGCAAACTCTTCCTTTTCATCCATCAGCTGATCAACATAAAACCGATATCCGGCATCCGTCGGAATTCGTCCTGCCGATGTATGCGGCTGAATAATGTATCCCATTTCCTCCAGATCTGCCATCTCGTTCCGAATCGTAGCGGAACTTAAATTCAAATCCGTGTACTTTGAGATTGTTCTGGAACCTACCGGTTCCCCAGTCTCCAGGTAATTGGAAATAATGGCTTTCAGGATTTTTACCTTTCGCTCATCTAATTCCATCTTATCACCTCTTTAATTTATTAGCACTCATCCCTATCGAGTGCTAACCCTATTGGTAGACTACCACTACATATAGTAAATGTCAAGGAAAATTATCATAATTTTGTGAAAAATTTGTGTATTCTGATTTATAAAAAAAGAGTGCGGAAAACCGCACTCTTTAGGGGAGAAAAATCACGGATGATTGTAAATTTTATTTGTTATTTGCGTTTGGATTTTCCATCAGTGTAACATTGACAGTTTTCTCCACATACGCGTCGTCCTTGAGATATTCAAATGTAATTGGCACTGTCTCACCAACTGCATAGTAATTCAGTTTCTCTGTCAGTTCCTCAGCACTGCTGATAGACTGTCCATCAATCTTCGTGATAACGTAATTTGCTTTGATACCTGCTTTCTCAGCGGCACTCTTTCCTGCGACCTCCGTAACAAGCACGCCCTCTGGAATACCATATGCTTCTGACACATCGGAAGATACGGTTGCACAGGAGATTCCAAGATAACCTTTCTCGCTCTCGTCAACCTTTTCACGTGTCTGACGGTTCATCAGATCATCCAGGCGATCCTGTACAGCTGTAATTGGAATCGCATAACCCATGCCCTCGACCGTTGTGTCCGAATACTTGGATGAATTGATACCAATGACTTCGCCCTTCATATTCAGAAGTGCGCCACCACTGTTACCAGGGTTAATGGCTGCATCGGTCTGGATCAGAGGTGTTGTATTCGTGCTGTTTGTACGATCCTTTGCACTGACAATACCAGTTGTAACAGACTGCCCATAACCAAGTGCATTACCGATGGCTACAACCTGCTCACCAACCTTCAGGGAATCTGAATCACCGATTGTAGCAATCTTGATCTCATTCATGGTAGAATCCTTAATATCACTCAGTTTTACAACGACGATTGCAAGGTCTGTGTCACTATCGGTACTCTTTACCTGTGCCTCGTAGCTCTCACCATCCACAAATGTTACATTCACAGTCGTTGCATCGCTGACAACGTGATTATTTGTTACCATAAGAAGCTCCGTATCGTTCTCACCAATAATAATACCGGAACCAGATCCTTCCGCTTCGTACTGCTGTGCATATCCAAACATGCCCTGCTGTTCAACAATTGCTGAAATATTGATTGCCACAACACTTGGCATAACATTTTCTGCGATTGTGGAAACATCCATGCCATTTCCAATAGATGCTGTTGACGTCAGACTCAAAGACTCGGTTGTCGTTGCAGATGTTGTGGAAGCAACCTCCGTTGTCTGGTTGGAAAGTGCATCCAGCTTCTTGATCTGGTTACCGGCGATTCCGTAGAATGTACCTCCTGCAATACCACCAAATACAGCTGCACTTGCAACAACGGCAACACCTTTCTTCCAGAAGGTACGTTTATTATGTGGTGTCTTCGGTGTCTTTACTTTCTTGACTCTCTGTTTCTTTGCTTTCTTTACCTTCGCCTTTGGCTGTTCTGCGTCTGCATTCTGATAACCATTCTGATAATAATGGGTCTGTCCATAGCTATATGCATTCTGATTAGGCTGCTGGTAATTGTTGTAATAATAATGCTCCGTACCCTGGCTCATCTGCTGTGCCCGCTCTGCCATTGCCTGCATATATTCCTGCGTACGCATATCTCCGTAGTAAGTACTTCCATACTGCTGTGCCTGTGTATAGGCATCCGGCTCTGCATGCTGTTCTGTTCGCTTCAAATTATCTGTATTACCATCTCCGGTGTCATATGGTGTCTCCGCATGTGGTGTCTGATCCACATGTTCATTTCCTCTGTTATTCTCAAATTCATCCATCATATCTATTCCTCCATTCGATATAAGTTTTATTACTTATCTTTGTTATGGTTTAATCATAACCCCAAGCTATGGTTAAATTTTGAAGAAAATGTCAAGAAAATGTGAATTTCATTTATGGCGCCTGCAAACCTTCTTTTAGCATTTGCAGATTTTCTTCCATATAAGACAGGTATGTGCATCCCTGTTCTATATCATCCTTCGTCACGGACTGCATGGACGACAGATGCAGAATTTCAGGTTGCATCTCCGCGGATTCCGCAATCGTATTCGCGAGACTGTCGGTACCGTTGTCCACCACATAGATGGCTGGCAAATTGTATTCCCGAAGCTTCTCAGCCAGATACGTAACGGTATGCACGCTCGCCTCCACGTCCGCAGAACAGCCGGAATATGCGGCAAAATAATGAATATCATAATCCTCAGCCAGATACAGGAATGGAAACCGGTCGCCGACCAGGATCGTCGTCTGTGTGGTTCCATCCCGCATCGTCTGATAGTCTGCATCCAACGCTTCGAGTTTTCCAGTATAGATTTTAGCGTTTGCCGCATACTGTTTTGCATTGTCAGAATCCAGTTCCGTAATGTCATCCGCTAAGGTTTCTGTGCAGACGATTGCATTTTTCAGGGATAACCACACATGCTCATCGTAATGGTCATCCTCTGCAGCATTCTGTCCATCTGTACTGTCTGCTTTATCATCTGTATGATCTGCCGGTTCTGCTTCATGGTCATGGTCTTCGTCCTCATGGTCGTGATGATGGTGTTCTTCCACGCCCTCTAACTCCACTTCATTTAACGCACGGCTGCCAACCAGATCTAACAGGCTGATTGTAACAATATTTTCGTTCCCAGATTCCGCAAGCGCATCACTCACCCATGTATCGCTCTCGCCGCCGACATAAACAAGCATCCGGCAATTCGCGATCTTCATAATATCCTGTGCACTCGGCTGATAGCTGTGTAAGTCCACTCCGTTATCAACCAGCATCCGGCATGTAAATGTATCCGTCTCTCCAAGGATTTCCCGCACCCAGTCATACGCCGCGAAGGTCGTACACAGGATCACATTTTCGTCCTTTTCTGCCGTCGTCACCGGCTTGGCACACCCGGAAAACAGGGACAGACAAAGTACAAGGATAATCCCGATTGATTTTAAATGTCTGTGCTTCATCATCGACCTCTACTCTCTGTGCAGTGCGATTCCAACAATGCTGAATATCACAAATAATACGATATCAATCGCTACGATTGTCGCACTGACCGGTGTCGACGCCGCGATAGAAATCAGAATTCCCACACAGGAAGATACCACACCATACACAGCAGAACATATAAACACACTCTTATAATTCTTAAATACACGCATCGCGGAAAGTGCCGGGAATATAATCAGTGCCGATACCAGAAGTGATCCGACGATATTCATAGCGACTACGATTACAACGGCTGTGACTACTGCCATCAGCACATTGTAAGCGCCCGTATGGATACCGGTTGCCCGCGCAAAGTTCTCATCAAATGTCACAGAGAAAATCTTGTGATAATACAGGATATAAAACACAAGCACCAAAAGCGACATGATCAAGCAGATCCATACATCTGTATTTGACAATGTCAATATCGATGCCGCGCCAAAAAGTGTCGAGCAGACATCCCCGGATACATTCTGTGACGTCCCGGATACGTTCATGATCAGATATCCAAACGCGAGTGATCCAACGGAAAGCATCGCAATCACGGCATCACCATTGATTTTCGCATTCTGCCCGGTCTTTAACATCAGGATTGCCGCAGCAACCGTAATTGGCAATATTATAAGTGTGTTGTTCGTCATCCGCAGCACCATAGCAATCGCCATCGCCGCAAATGCCACATGAGACAGTCCGTCTCCTATATAAGAAAACCGCTTTAACACAAGTGTCACGCCAAGCATAGATGCACAAAAGGCAACCAGCACACCCGCAGCTAAGATCCGACGGACAAATGGATATTGCAGGTATTCAACTAATGTATTCCACATATCTATACTCCTTCTTGTTCTCTTGTTGCTGCGTAATCCGCATACTGTCTGCCGATCGCACTCTTCAAATACGCTTCCTTGGAATCAAAAAATTCCGGTGTATCACTCACATGCAGCACTTTGTTTGCATATTGTGCAGCTGCCTGTGTGTCATGCGATACCATAATGATCGTGATACCTTCGCGGTTCAGCTTCTGGATCAGCTCATACATCTCGGCCGTCACACGTGGATCCAGTCCTGCCACCGGCTCATCCAGCAGCAGAAGTTTCGAGGTTGCACAGAGTGCCCGCGCAAGCAATACACGCTGCTGCTGTCCACCGGACAGATCGCGGTAACATTTCTTCATGAATGGTTCAATCTCCAGCCGCTTCATGTTCTTCTGCGCAATCTTCCGCTCTTCTTTGTTATAGAATGGACGCATGCCACGCTTTGACAGGAACCCTGACATAACAATTTCCTGTACAGATGCAGGAAAATCGCGTTGTGTCACAGTCTGCTGTGGCAGATATCCAATTTCGTTTGCTTTCAAACCTTCGCCTCTGACAAGCTTTCCCTGCATCGGACTTTTCAGTCCCAGAATTGCTTTCATCAGAGTACTTTTTCCGGAACCGTTTTCTCCAAGGATGCAGAGATAATCTCCTTGCTCGATACGGAAATTCAGATGTTCAACCACTGGTTTTCCTTCGTATCCAAGGGATACATCTTCACATGATAGAACCATCGCGGTTCCTCCTTTCCTTTTTACTCAAATGAGAAATACCAGCATATATCCGACATATATTTCAATATTATTTCATGTTATATACAATGTATTGAAGCTAAGAAGTTCTATATGCTCTGATCTACGTATCTGTATCATACGCCACCGCCGCCCGGGTATTGCCCCCTCGCTTTGCTCGTCGGCAGGTTGTCGGGCGCATCCTAAATATGAACTTCGTTCATATGCGCCCTCCGTTCGCCGTCCATGGCTCAGTGGCGGCTTGTTTGAACATCGTGTTCAAACATTGCTGGTTAATCACAGAACATCAAGAACATCTAAATTCCAAACATATGTATATTTCATGAATTTGTTTTTAAAATATATGAAATACACACAAATTACAATTGTTCTATAATTCTACGAACCTCTTGATCTATTTTTCCTTAGTTAGTTGAAATATACAAGTTCTTCTTCGGCAGGCTTAGCTGGTTCGATCTTGGTGGCACGGATTACAGGTCCTTCGCCTTCAAACTCCGGATAATATTCCTTATCGATCGTTCCAGTAACCGTTACCCACTGTCTGTCCTTCAAATGTTTTGTCAGGTTGGAGTAACACTTGAAGCCGATAAATGCAACATCCTCTGCGCAGCATGTCATCGCAAATCTGCCCGGTACAAATTCATCTGCCTTGTAGCTCTTCGGCTTGTGTACCATCGCCTTAAATGTGATCTGCTTTCCGACATATTTGTCTGGATTGTCACAGGCATCAATATAGAAGATACCAAAGTCTTCATCTTCAAGTGTGATGCTTGGCTTGTCGATCTCATATGGCAGATCTAACTCCTCGTCACCGACATCGGCTGCGCCATCCTTGTTCTCGAAGATAACCTGTGCACGACGGTTTACCGCACGGATGCTCCGGCGGTACTCGGCACGCTTTGTATTCTCATCACAGCGGTTGAAGATGATCATATCTGCGCTTGATAACTGCTCCATCATCATCGCCTTCATATTTGCCACATACACATCAAAAGTGGATGCATCAACAAATGTGATGACCTGCACGATTGTCCATCCTTTTGGCACACGAATGGAAAACAGCTTGTCCATCTTCCATGTACCGTTATATTCGATCATAACACGGGTCGGCTTGTACTTATCCTGCAGATCAAGCAGATACTCCGTATTCAGGTTGGATTCCTCCAGATATTCTACGAAGATATTCTGGCTCTTCAGGTACTCCTCGTCATACTCTTCGATTCCCTCTTCACAGACAAGCAGAAGGGTTGGTTCCCCTTCTGTAAATCCACGGTCGATCAGAGTTTCATTCGCAAAGGTTGTCTTTCCGCTCTCCAGAAAGCCCATGAACATATATACCGGAATCTCTTCTACTTCCTTTGTTGGTCCCATACTCCATTTCCTTTCTTCTCTATCCTTTACGCAAAGTGCCGGGATTATGCAACCCCGAACAACTCTGCCAGCTTGTCTTCCTTCAGATTGCTTCCGATGACGCAAAGCTTACCTGTGTAATCGGCCGCGCCCTTACGGATTTCATATTCACCCGGTGTCAGGTCAAAGTGAATCCACTCGCCGTCCGTGTTAGGAACAATACCCTTTGCACGCAGGATAACACCATACTCGTCTGCATTGTCAGCCAGTTTCTTCAAGATCTGTTCCATATCGGCATCTGCAAACTTCTTGGCAGTCTCCTTGCCCCAGCTTGTAAATACCTCATCTGCATGATGATCATGATGGTGGTCATGGTCGTGGCATCCACATGTGCACTCTGGTCCATGCTCATGATGATGTTCATGCTCGTGGTCATGATCCTCATGGTCGTGATCGTGATGGTGCTCATGCTCGTGGTCATGATCCTCATGGTCGTGATCGTGATGATGCTCATGCTCGTGGTCATGCTCCTCATGGTCATGTTCGTGGTCATGGTTATGATGATGGTGATGATGCTCTTCCTCATGCTTTCTTGCAATCTCAACAGCCTCTTTGATCAGCTTATCCAGTGTATTTGCATGCTCCATAGCATCTAAGATTACCTTACCGTCGATCTCATCCCATGGAGTTGTGATGATTGCTGCATCCTTGTTGTGCTCACGCAGCATAGCAACGGTATCGTTTACCTTCTTCTCCGGTACATTCTGTGTCCGGGAAAGCACGATAGTTCCGGCACTCTCTACCTGATTGTTGAAGAACTCACCGAAATTCTTCATATACATCTTGCACTTTGCCACATCGACAACGGTTGTTGCACTGTTAATCACAACATCGGCATCCTGCTTTGCATCTTCGACTGCCTTCATAACATCTGACAGTTTACCAACGCCAGATGGCTCGATGATTACACGGTCTGGTGCATAATCTACGATTACTTTCTTCAATGCTGTACCAAAATCACCAACAAGGGAACAGCAGATACAACCGGAATTCATCTCTGTAACTTCCACGCCTGCATCCTTCATGAAACCGCCATCAATACCGATCTCACCAAATTCGTTCTCGATCAATACAAGCTTCTCGCCCTGATATGCCTCCGCAATCAGTTTCTTGATCAATGTTGTCTTACCTGCTCCTAAAAATCCTGAAAGAATATCAATCTTTGTCATCTCTATTGCCTCCTAAAAATTATTTCTTTTTTTGTCAACTTTATATAATAGCACATTTCTATTATTTTTTCCATATGCTATACATCCTTATTCTTCAATGTCACTTCCATCTGGTCAAATGGAATCTCAATGCCCTGTGCATCAAATGCATATTTGATTGCTTCCTGCATCTCCCATTTTGCCTTCCAGTAGTTTTCCGTTGCAACCATACAACGAACGCCCATCTTGATGCTGCTGTCCCCGAAGGAATCCACGAACACATCGACTTCCTTCGTCTTGTCATAATACTGGTTCTCCGTCACAACCTGATACAGAGCATCCTTCACCTTTTTTAAATCGGAATCATACGCAACGCCGATTGCGATATCCAGCTTTCTTGTTCCCGCCGTTGTCACATTGACAAGCGAATGGGAGGTAATGTTTCCGTTCGGAATCACAATGATCCGGTTATCGTAGGTCTGCAGCTTCGTATAAAAGATGTCGATCGATACCACGGTTCCTTCACACTGCTTATCATTCTCGATGATATAATCTCCGACACGGAACGGCTTGAGTATCAGGATCAGCACACCACCGGCGAAGTTTGCCAGACTGCCCTGCAGTGCAAGACCAATCGCGAGGCTGGCGGTACCAAGGATTGTGACTAACGATGTCACCTGGAATCCGACAATGGACGCTGCCGTGATAAATACAATCGCATAAAATGTGAATTTTATCAGCGACAGCAGAAATGATGCGACACTTTCCTCCATGTTGGATTTCTTAAAAGATTTGCGTATCATCTTCACAATCAGCTTCGATAATTTCATGCCGATATACATGCATACGATTGCGAGTACCAACTGAAACCCTTTATTTAACGCCCAGTCTCCCAGCTTGCCCAGATACGCTTCGATCTTGGACGGTTCAATCTCTTTGATGTCTTCCAATCAAGTCCCTCCTTTTTATGTTCATATAAGTAAATATTCATTTATCCATAAAACTCCACAGGCTGCCCTTCTTACAAAGGACAGCCCGCTTCATTTTATTTATTTCCAATTTTCTTCTTAAATACGCTGATGGAAAGTGGTGGTACGGTGATGGAAATGTAATGCTCCTGTCCGTCACATTCTGCTTTCTTCGCCTGTTTAACAGTCTTGTTATTTCTGCCTTCCCCACCATAACGGCTGTTATCGCTGGAGAAGATCTCCTGCCATCTTCCGCCGGATGGAGTTGCAAGTTTGTATGCTTTGTGTTCCATCGGTGTGAAGTTGCAGATGATCAAAAGCGTATCGCTTTCCTTCTTACCTTTTCTGATATAGGAAAGAAGGCTTGTATTCGCACTGTTGCAGTTGATCCACGAGAACCCTTCCGGAGAAGAATCCAGCTCATACAATGCCGGTTCCGTCTTGTAAAGTTCATTCAACTCTTTGACGTAACCCTGCATAAATACATGTGCATCAAACTCGAACAACGACCAGTCAACTTCTGCATTCTCATTGAACTCCGCAAACTGTGCAATTTCCTGTCCCATAAACAGAAGCTTCTTGCCCGGATGCGTCATCATATATCCATATGCCACACGCAGATTTGAGAACTTGTCTTCGTATCCGCCCGGCATCTTTGCGATCATAGATCCCTTCTCATGGACTACCTCATCATGGGAAAGTACCAGTATGAATTTCTCACTGTATGCATATACCATACTGAACGTCAGATCATTATGGTGATACTTACGGTACAACGGATCAAGCTTCATATAGTTCAGGAAATCATTCATCCATCCCATATTCCACTTGTAATCAAATCCAAGTCCACCTTCCTCGACTGGATGCGTCATCATCGGCCATGCCGTTGACTCCTCGGCGATCATGATGACGCCCTTGTGCAGCTCATGCATCTTGCTGTTGACTTCCTTGATAAAATCAATCGCTTCGAGATTCTCATTACCGCCGTAAATATTCGGCAGCCACTCGTCATCGTTGCGGCCATAATCGAGATACAGCATCGACGCAACCGCGTCAATCCGAATACCATCAATATGATATTTCTCTGCCCAGTAAAGTGCATTCGCAACTAAGAAATTGCGGACTTCATTGCGTCCGTAATTGTATATATAAGTGCCCCAGTGTGGGTGTTCGCCACGTCTTGGATCCTCATGCTCATACAGTGCTGTGCCGTCAAATCTGCCAAGTCCATGCTCATCCTTCGGAAAATGTGCCGGTACCCAGTCTAAGATGACACCAATTCCCTTGCTGTGCAGATAATCCACAAAATACATGAAGTCTGCCGGTGATCCATAACGGGAGGTCGGTGCATAATACCCAGTTACCTGATAACCCCAGGACGGATCATACGGATGCTCCATGATCGGCATCAGCTCGACATAGTTATAATTCATCATCAACAGATAATCTGCAAGCAGACTTGCAATATCGCGATAATTATAAAACTCTCTGCCATCGGTTGGACGCTTCCAGGAGCCAAGATGCATCTCATAGATTGCCATCGGCTGTGCGTCTGTATCTTTCGTCTCCCGCTTCTCCATCCATGCGGTATCTTTCCACTTATAGGAAATATCCACGATGCGGGATGCATTTGCCGGACGAACCTCGCTGCTGAACGCATACGGATCACTCTTCATGAATACCTGTCCGGACTTCGCCTTAATCTCATACTTATAGATTTCTCCAACCAGTTTGCCCGGAATAAACAACTCGTAGATACCGGAATAATCCAGCTTCCGCATCGGATGCCGTCTGCCATCCCAGTTGTTGAAATTGCCAACCACCGATACGCGGTCTGCGTTCGGTGCCCATACGGCAAAAAGTACACCTTCCACGCCATCTACAGTCATTGGATGTGCACCCATCTTCTCATAGATGCTGTAATGTTTTCCCTCGTTGAACAAACTGATATCAATCGGATCGATCACCGGTTCAAATACATACGGATCAAAATATGTTACTTCGTCACCGTTGTCAAACCGGACATTCAATTTATATTCAAACGGTTTCTTATCTTTAATTACCACAGAGAAAAATCCCGGTACACGATCCGATACGAGTGTGTACTTCTTTCTTGTGGACACTTCAATGGCATTTACAACCTTTGCGCCCGGCAGATATGCATTGATATACAGATCATCAATACACTCATGCATACCAAGAATATGATGCGGGTTGTTGTGAATGCCCTGGACCAAAGCATCGACTTCCATCCAGTTTATAGCAAAAACTGCTTTTCTTTTGGACATGTCAAATGTGTCTCCTCTCTACAATTTATGAATGAAGATTCCACTTCTTAGCTTTGGTTCAAACCATGTTGACTTCGGCGGCATCAACCGCTTCGCATCAGCAACTGCAAAAAGCTCTTCGATGGATGTCGGATACATCGAAAATGCAAGTTTCATGTCGCTGTCTGCGCGTCGTTCCAGCTCTGACAAGCCTCGGATTCCTCCAATAAAATCAATTCGTTTATCCGTCCTCGGATCTTTGATTCCAAGTATCGGTGCCAGCAGATGATCCTGTAAGATTGATACATCCAGACCATCGACCGGATCTTCGGATAGTATGTGTGCTTTCGCACGTAATTTATACCATGTGCCGTCGAGATACATTCCAAATGTTGCCTTTTCTTCCGGCTGATACGCATCCGGAACTGGCTCCACATCAAAATCTGCCTTGACTTTCTCTATAAATGTTTCCACTGTATAGCCGTTTAAGTCGCGTACGACACGGTTATATGGCAAAATTTTCAACTGGTCATGTGGAAACAGGACTGACAGGAAATAATTGTATTCTTCCTCTCCGGTATGGTCTGGATTTGCATTTCTGCGTTTGATTCCAACCTTTACCGCCGATGCTGCCCGGTGATGTCCATCTGCAATATAAATCTGCGACATTTCAGAGAATACACGCTCAATCTCTGCGATATCCGCCGCATCTGTCACCAGCCATACCCGATGTGTGATTCCATCCTCAGAGACAAAGTCATTCTCTGCCGGGTGTGTCTTAATCTTTGTCACAATTGCATCAATCGCAGCCTGCGCGCGATATGCAAGAAAGATCGGACCCGTCTGTGCGTTACATGTATCCACATGCGTGATACGGTCAATCTCTTTATCCTCCCGCGTATTCTCATGCTTCATGATGACACCAGACTCATAGTCATCGATGGATGCACATGCCACGATTCCGGTCTGCGATCTTCCATCCATCACAAGCTCATACAGATAATACATCGGGGCTGCATCTTCCACATAATCGCCACATTGGGTCATGCCATCCAGCAATTCCTTTGCCTTTTCGTATACGCATGGTGCGTAAGTGTCCACGCTGTCGTCAAACGCCGTCTCTGCGCGGTCGATGCGCAGGAAAGAAAGCGGTTTTCCTTCCACTGCTTTTTTTGCCTCTTCCCGGTTATATACATCATATGGCAGTGCTGCCACTTCACTGACAATTTCTTTTCTCGGTCTATACGCTTTAAATGGTTTAATAATTGCCATGTATCTTCTCCTCTAAGTATCGCCTCTGCCTCCCTCGGACAGTTTTATCCGCGGATTGCCTTGACTGCTGCATCGATGGACTTCTTGTACTCTTCCTCAGAAGAATTATTGAATACAAACAACTCCGGAATGTTATCCGGCTGTTTGAAGTTCTGTGTTGCAATATATTCATCCCAATGTGCAAGCTTCCATGCATCACGGTCAGATGCACGCTTGATCATACGCTGGTGGCAGACTTCTACATCTGTATGCACCCATACAACAAAGAGTTCTGCGTCCTTTTCCTTTAATTTTGCGCGCAGATTATCAAGATATTCGTTGTCACGGATTTCCTCTGTAAATGGTGCATTGATCAAAACAGTATCGTTGTACTCCAATGCTTCAAATGCTAAGTCAAGAACCGCATAATACTCGTAATCACGAATCTCTCTCTGGAAGAAATCAGATGAACGGTTGTACTCTTCGCCAGCGACCTTGAAAATCTGCTTGGATAATACAATCAGAGTATCCTTATCCAGATATACGCAGTTTGGAAGTGCTTTTGCAAGCTTACGGGAAATAAATGTCTTGCCGCAAGCTGGTGGTGAAGTTACTAAAATCAATTTCTTCATGGTTGGTGCCTCCTATATATATACATTAAATTTCTCTATATGTTCTACTCTGTATGGCATGCATACAACAAGAACCTAATTATTTCAATTTTACCACAAAAGAAAAGAACAAACAAGCATTTCCATTCTGTTTCGTCATGAAAAATGTCTGTTTGCTCTTTTTTTAATTTTATTTACCTGCTACGCAATCATGCAATTACTTCTTTGTGATGTAGCCCTGTGCCTTCAGAAGCTCTGCACAGAGTACAGCACCACCGGCAGCACCACGAACTGTGTTGTGAGAAAGTCCGACAAACTTCCAGTCATAGACAGAATCCTCACGGATACGTCCGACGGAAATACCCATGCCGTTCTCATAATCCACATCCAAAGTAACCTGTGGACGGTTATCCTCTTCCATATAACGGATAAACTGCTTTGGTGCACTTGGAAGTCCAAGCTCCTGTGGAACACCCTTGTAAGACTCCAGCCTCTCGATGAGCTGTTCCTTCGTCGGGTTCTTCTTGAACTTTACAAATACTGCTGCTGTATGTCCGTTCAATACTGGCACACGGATGCACTGGCATGTGATAATCGGGCTTGCTGCCGGAACGATCTCACCTTTCTCCTCATCGATATGCCCCCAGATACGAAGTGGCTCCTTCTCAGACTTCTCTTCCTCGCCACCGATAAATGGAATGATATTTCCAACCATTTCCGGCCAGTCCTTGAATGTCTTTCCTGCTCCGGAGATTGCCTGATATGTGGTTGCAACAACCTCATATGGCTCGAATTCCTTCCATGCTGTGAGCACTGGTGCATAAGACTGGATGGAGCAGTTTGGCTTTACTGCCACGAAACCTCTCGTTGTGCCAAGACGCTTCTTCTGGAACTCGATTACCCTCATATGCTCTGGGTTGATCTCAGGAACTACCATTGGTACATCCGGTGTCCAGCGGTGTGCACTGTTGTTGGAAACAACTGGTGTCTCTGTCTTTGCATATGCATCTTCGATTGCCTTGATCTCGTCCTTGGACATATCCACAGCACTGAATACGAAATCAACCGTAGAAGCAACCTCTTCTACCTCATTTACATTGTGTACGATCAGCTTCTTAACTGCTTCTGGCATCGGTGTATCCATCTTCCAACGGTCACCAACTGCCTCCTCATATGTCCTGCCTGCACTACGTGGGCTGGCTGCCACTGTCACAACCTCAAACCAAGGATGATTCTCAAGAAGTGAAATAAATCTCTGTCCAACCATTCCAGTTGCGCCAAGAATACCTACCTTTAATTTCTCGCTCATTTTTATTATCCTCCAAGCCTCGTTTACTGAATCACACGTACCTTCAGTACGCCGTCGATACCGGAAATAGACTTTACGGTATCCTCATCCGCCTTCTCCGAAATATCAAATACAGAATATGCATAATCACCTCTGGACTTACTTACCATGTCAGATACATTGATACCCTTTGAAGCAAATGCGCCAGTAAACTGTGTGATCATGTTGGGAATGTTCTTATGGCATACGCAGACTCTGGACTCTGATGAACGTTTACCTGCATCGCAGGCTGGATAGTTCACAGAATTCTTGATATTACCATTCTCGATAAAATCAATGATTTCCTTAACTGCCATCACTGCACAGTTATCCTCAGACTCCTCTGTAGATGCACCAAGGTGTGGCAGTGTGATTACGTTATCAATACCGGCAATCTTTGCATTTGGGAAATCTGTTACATACTTTGCAACCTTTCCGCTTGCGAGTGCCTCGATCATATCGTCATCGTTTACAAGAATATCTCTTGCAAAATTCAGGATCTTCACGCCATCCTTCATCATAGCAAACGCATCCTTGTTGATCATACCTTTTGTAGAATCAAGGGCTGGTACATGTACAGTAATATAATCACACTCTTTGTAAATGTCCTCGACATTCTTGATATGCTTTACATGGCTGGAAAGTCTCCAAGCTGCGTCAACAGACACATATGGATCATAACCATATACTTCCATACCGAGACGGAAACCAATGTTTGCAACCTTGGCGCCGATTGCACCAAGACCGATGACTCCAAGTTTCTTACCCATTATCTCACAGCCGGCATAGTGTTTCTTCTGCTTCTCGACTGCCTTGGCAATGTTCTCGTCTGATGCATTTTCCTTTACCCAGTTATAACCACCCATCAGATCTCTGGATGCAAGTAAAAGTCCTGCAATGACAAGTTCCTTTACACCGTTTGCATTGGCACCCGGTGTATTAAATACTACGATTCCTTTCTCTGCACACTTGTCAAGTGGGATGTTGTTGACACCAGCACCAGCACGTGCGATTGCAAGCAGATTATCAGAAAGCTCCAAATCATGCATTGATGCACTCCTGACAAGCACTGCATCCGCTGCTGCAAAATCATCTACCACTTCATATGTATCATTGAACAAATCCATACCGCAGGCTGCGATCGGATTCAAGCAATTAATCTTAGTCATTTTCTTTTCTCCCTTATTATGAGTTCTTCTCCTCGAAGTCTTTCATGAATGCAACTAACTTCTCAACACCCTCGATTGGCATTGCATTGTAGATACTTGCACGCATACCGCCGACCGTTCTGTGTCCCTTCAGGTTTACAAATCCAGCGGCTGTTGCTTCCTTTACAAACTTGGCATCGAGTTCTTCGTTGCCTGTTACAAATGGAACGTTCATCAGCGAACGATCTTCCTTTACAACTGTTCCATGGAACATCTTAGAAGAATCTAAGAAATCATACAGGATAGCTGCTTTCTTCTCATTGTGGATCTTCATAGCAGAAAGTCCACCCATTTCCTTTACCCACTTGAACACCAGACCACAGATGTAAATACCATAGCATGGAGGCGTATTATACAAGCTGTCATTGTCTGCCTGTGTCTTATACTTCAGCATGGTCGGGCAGTAAGTCGGAACATCGTCACGGATCAGATCCTCACGGATGATCACAATAACGACACCGGCTGGTCCCACGTTCTTCTGTACGCCAAAGTAGATCAGACCGTAGTCAGATACATTGACCGGCTGTGACAGAATGTCGGAAGACATATCGGCTACAAGGATCTTTCCCTTTGTGTTTGGAAGCTTCTTGAAAGTAGTTCCGTAAATTGTATTGTTATGGCAGATATATACATAATCTGCATCCTCAGAAATCGGAAGGTCAGAGCAATCCGGGATATAACTGAAGGTCTTGTCAGCTGACGATGCAACAATATTTACCTTTCCGTACTTCTTTGCTTCTTCGCTTGCCTTCTTTGCCCACTGACCAGTAACAATATAGTCAGCGACACCGTTTTTCATCAGGTTCATAGGAATTGCCGCAAACTGCTGCGATGCACCGCCCTGCAGGAATAATACCTTGTAATTATCTGGAATATCCATCAGATCACGAAGGTCTTTTTCTGCTTCTTTGATGATGTTATCGAATACCTTCGAACGATGACTCATCTCCATTACGCTCATGCCAGAACCCTTGTAGTCCAACATTTCTTCTGCTGCCTGCTTCAACACCACTTCCGGTAATACGGAAGGACCTGCTGAAAAGTTAAATACTCTTGCCATTTTCCTCTTCCTCCTACTTGTTATCTAAATCCTGCTGATCAAAACAGGTTTCCAATGCTGCTCCTGCAGCAACCATTGGCCATACCTTATCATCCTTACCGATGACACAGTCAATTACAACTGGCTTATTTAATTCAATTGCTTTCTTCATTGCATCCTCGAACTCCTGAAGGTTCGTAGCTCTGAAACCAGTAGCCCCAAGTGCATCTGCTACCTTCACGAAATCAACCGAATCATCTAAGATTGTATTTGAATAACGTTTGTCATAAAACAATGTCTGCCACTGACGTACCATACCAAGCACATGGTTGTTGATTACAACCTGAATGATTGGTACATTGTAACGGCTTGCAGTCGCAATTTCGTTCATATTCATACGGAAACATCCATCTCCGGCAATATTGATTGCCACACGGTCCGGGCGTCCGTACTTTGCTCCGATACAGGCACCGACACCATATCCCATCGTTCCGAGTCCACCGGATGTCAGCAGCTGTCTCGGCTCCGTAAATTTATAATACTGGGCTGCCCACATCTGATGCTGTCCGACATCCGTCGTGATCGTTGCATTCCCCTTTGTTATTTCATAAATCTTATTGATGATTGCCGGGCCGGAAAATTCGTTCATATCAGCATGATCCGGATACTCTTTCTTAAGTTCATCAATCTGTGCTCTCCACTCCGGTTTCTTAGAAGCTTTGATTCTGGTAGAAATCATCTTCAGAATTTCTTTTGCATCACCGACAACGCTTGCATCCACTTCAACATTCTTGTTGATCTCAGCAGCGTCAATATCAATATGTAAAATCTTTGCCTGATTTGCAAATTTGCTTGCATTACCAGTTACACGATCTGAGAATCTTGCACCAACGACGATTACCAGGTCTGCCTGATTGATACCGAAGTTGGAAACCTTGGTTCCATGCATACCGATCATACCTGTGTAACGGTCATCCGTTCCCGGGAATGCACCCTTCCCCATCAGTGTATCACAGACAACTGCATCGATCTTCTCCGCAAATTTGCGAAGTTCCTTAGACGCATCCGCTGCTACAACACCACCACCGACAAGAATCATCGGTTTCTTCGAATTCTCGATCATCTTAATTGCTGTGTCAATATCCTCTGCACGGATTGTCTTCGTTACCTTCTCGATTGGTTCTGGTGCCTTTGGCTCGTAATCAGCAACATTTGCAGTTACATCCTTTGTAATATCTACAAGAACCGGGCCCGGTCTGCCAGACTGTGCGATTTTAAACGCACGGCGGATCGTATCTGCCAGCTCATGTACATTCTTTACGATGAAACTATGTTTCGTGATCGGCATAACCACGCCTGCAATGTCAATCTCCTGAAAGCTGTCCTTACCGAGCATATTTACTCCAACATTTGCTGTGATCGCAACTATTGGAACGGAATCCATATATGCAGTTGCTATTCCTGTTACAAGATTTGTTGCACCGGGACCGGAGGTTGCCATACAGACACCGACCTTACCTGTCGCTCTTGCATATCCGTCAGCGGCATGTGCTGCCCCCTGCTCATGTGATGTAAGTACATGCGTGATCTCGTCCTGATGCTTATATAAGGCATCATAGACATTTAAGATCGCGCCCCCCGGATACCCGAACACAATATCAACACCCTGTTCTTTTAAACATTCAATTACTATCTCAGAACCTGATATCTTCTTTGCCATTTTCCTTTTGCTCCTTTAATACTCTCTACTTATCAGCCTTTGGTACCTCTAAGATTGCTCCACGGTTTCCTGATGTTACCATAGCAGCATATCTTGCAAGATAACCGGTTGTTACCTTTGGCTCTCTTGGTGTCCATGCCTCTTTCCGCTTTGCAAGCTCCTCATCAGAAACCTTCACATTAATCGTACATGCATCGATATCAATGCTGATGATGTCGCCCTCTTCGATCAAAGCGATCGGACCACCAACAGCTGCTTCCGGCGAAATATGTCCGATGGAAGCACCACGGCTTGCGCCTGAGAAACGTCCATCTGTGATCAGTGCTACGGAAGAGCCAAGTCCCATGCCTGCGATTGCAGATGTCGGATTCAGCATCTCACGCATACCAGGACCACCCTTTGGTCCCTCGTAACGTATAACGACTACATCGCCTTCTACGATCTTGCCACCCTTGATGGCTGCGATTGCATCCTCTTCACATTCAAATACACGGGCTGGACCTTCATGCTGCAGCATCTCTGGAACAACTGCCGAACGCTTGACTACGGAGCCATCCGGTGCGATATTTCCCTTCAATACGGCAAGTCCGCCAGTCTTTGAATATGGATTATCCAGTGTACGGATAACTTCCGGATTCAGGTTCTTATGTCCCTTTACAGCCTCACCGATTGTCTTGCCAGTTACTGTCATGCAATCCTCATTGATCAGCCCTGCCTCGCAGAGCTGATTGATAACGGCATATACACCACCAGCCTCATTTAAGTCCTCCATATAAGATGGGCCTGCTGGTGCCAGGTGGCAAAGGTTTGGCGTCTTCGCACTGATCTCATTTGCCATTGCAATATCAAAATCAAATCCGATCTCATGTGCGATTGCCGGAATATGAAGCATAGAGTTCGTCGAACACCCAAGTGCCATATCAACAGTCAATGCATTTAAGATCGCGTCCTTTGTAATGATATCTCTTGGACAGATATTCTTCTTATACATTTCCATAACAGCATAACCGGCACGCTTTGCAAGCTTCAGTCTCTCAGAATATACGGCTGGGATCGTACCATTTCCCGGGAGTCCCATACCAAGTGCCTCAGTCAGGCAGTTCATAGAGTTTGCAGTGTACATACCAGAACATGATCCACAGGTTGGACATGCATGGCACTCGAAATCGTTGACATCCTCTTCTGTCATCTTGCCTGCTGCATAGGATCCCACTGCCTCGAACATAGATGAAAGGCTCGTCTTATGTCCCTTTACATGTCCGGCAAGCATTGGACCACCGGATACGAATACGGTTGGCACATTGACTCTGGCTGCTGCCATCAGAAGTCCCGGTACGTTCTTGTCACAGTTCGGGATCATAACAAGGGCATCAAACTGATGGGCGATTGCCATACACTCAGTCGAATCTGCAATCAGATCTCTTGTTACAAGGGAATACTTCATTCCGATGTGTCCCATCGCAATTCCATCACAGACAGCGATTGCTGGGAACATAACTGGTGTTCCACCTGCTTCTGCCACGCCAAGCTTGACTGCCTGTGCAATCTTGTCCAGGTTCATATGTCCCGGTACGATCTCGTTGTAAGAACATACAATACCGACCAATGGTTTCTTCATTTCTTCTTCTGTCATTCCAAGGGCGTTGAACAGGCTTCTGTGTGGTGCCTGCTGCATGCCAACTCTAACATTATCACTCTTCATTTTTGTCTTCCTTTCTCATAATAACTAATTTACATATCGGCTATGGAGATAGGACAAATACGAAATTCATGCAGACGCGCTCTCGCTCAGTGACACCACGCAGCAGCACTAAATTCACTGCACTAACTACGTTAGCACAGTTCATTAAGTGCCGGCGTGTTGCAATGGTCTGCATTGAATTTGGTATTTTGTCCTACCTCATCTACATTTTTAATTACATTAATGATACGTCGCCGAAAAAATTCTTCCTTCACTGATTAGATGCGCTCTACAATCTTGTCGCCCATCTCGTTACAGCCGACAAGTGTTGTGCCTTCTGACACGATATCGCATGTACGGAATCCATCTACCAGTACCTGCTTGACTGCGTTCTCGATCGCATCTGCCTCTTTGTCGAGGTCAAATGTGTAGCGAAGCATCATCGCTGCGGAAAGAATCGTTGCGATTGGGTTTGCCTTGTCCTGTCCGGCAATATCCGGTGCAGAACCACCACTTGGCTCGTACATACCAAACTTTGTCTCATTTAAGGATGCAGATGCCAGCATACCAATGGAACCTGTGATCATAGATGCCTCATCGGATAAGATGTCACCAAACATATTCTCTGTCAATACGACATCGAACTGTGCCGGATCCTTGACAAGCTGCATTGCACAGTTATCAACAAGCATATGCTCATATGTTACTTCCGGATAATCCTTGGCAACCTCTTCCACAATCTT
>DJEI01000024.1:0-1101 GCA_002431865.1 Lachnospiraceae bacterium UBA5902 | reverse complement strand
TTCTTGCGGCGCTTCATTGCGATATCAAAGCCTTTGATTGCAATACGACGGATTTCATTTTCGTTATAAGTCAGTGTATCAACAGCTGTCATAACGCCATCGACTTCCTTCGTTTCTCTTGCACCGAAGTAAAGACCACCTGTCAGTTCACGCATGATCATCATATCGAAACCGCGGTCTGCAATTTCCTCCTTCAAAGGACATGCACCTTTGAGCTGCTCATAGAGATTAGCCGGTCTTAAGTTTGCAAAAAGTCCCAACTCCTTACGAATCTTCAGAAGTCCGGCTTCCGGTCTCTTCTCTGGCGGAAGCTTATACCACGGTGATGTGCTTGTGTTGCCACCGATGGAACCAAGCAATACTGCATCGCTTGCCTTTGCTCTTGCAACTGCCTCATCTGTAAGAGGAACTCCATATGCATCGATGGAACATCCACCCATCAGAAGCTGTTCATAATTAAATGTATGTCCAAACTTTTCTCCGACTGCATCTAACACCTTCATTGCCTGTGTGATAACTTCTGGTCCGATACCGTCACCCTTGATTACTGCAATATTACAATTCATGATTTATCCTCCAAAAAATAATACTTTATCCCTTTGCCGCTTAGCGATTGAATAAATGCTTTCTCTTCTTAAAGTATACAATGTTACAGATCAGCATCACGATGGAAACAACCATTGATACATAGGTGGAGCTGGCAATATACTCTGCAAGACCATCCACGATGCCTGCAACACTCACTATGTATGCGATTGATATGATTAAACCTGCTACCTGCATACCAATATACATTGCAGGACCGCACTTCTTGAAATCCGCAAGCATAAATCGTGTGACAAGTGCAAAAATAGCAATCACGATGTAGCAGATACCAATAATCGTATCCACGCCCTTCAAGCCTGAGAAATAACTATATACCTGATCTGTATTTTCACCATAAATTCTACCGGTGAGCAGCTGGAATCCATTCCATAATCCAACGAGTGTAGATACAAACAGCTGGAAATAAATTACAAAATGGAACCATTTCATTCCAAGCTCTGGCTGTAGCTGCTGTGGTGTCTGATTATACATGCCCTGCTGGTTGTACATATTCTG
>DJEI01000040.1 GCA_002431865.1 Lachnospiraceae bacterium UBA5902 | reverse complement strand
CTTGAGTTTCCGCAAAATGCAATTGAAAAATGAATGACTTTAATTAAAGTACCAATCTGCTGGATTTTGAAGAATCAAGAGCGACAGTACCAAGATTAGAGGCACTTTAACAAGCCCCGCCGAAACCGGACTTTGGAAGAATTATCCTTTTATCTATTCAAATGACCAGCTTAAGGCAGAGTTGGCGGTATCTCGGACGTTTCGTCCGGAACCAGAGCCTGGTACCTTCTTTTGCAAAGAGAAGTATGCCACGGATGCCTTTCGCCAGCCGGTAATAGCAGAAGAAAACTTTTTTCTTTACTGGATCTGCCTTTTGTATAATGGAGACCTTCAGGGCACTTGTTTCTGCTTTCATAGATATATATGCCAGAAATGCCATGCATAAGGTGATATAGAAGTTAAGTGCATTAATCGCACGAAGCTTTCGTACACGGAAGTTTTCAAATCGGAACATCTGCTTTTTGCAGCGGAAGTATTCCTCGATTTTCCAACGAGAGAAATAGATTCTTGCCACTCTGATCACATCTTCTTTGGACTTGATCGCTTTATTTGTGACCAGCATCATTGGCTGCTCTGTAATACCGTAAACCAGCACCAGATAAATATCTTTTCTGGAGGCTGTGATCCGGACTTTGACATGGGAAATGTAAGCTTCATGGTCTTTTCCTTTATAGAATACGTTGGTCCTGATTTTTCCTTTACGGCGGTTACGCAGTTCAGTGGCAAATATCCATTTATTGTGATAAAGAAGCCTGCGGTTTGACTTTAACCGGATCACATAATCCTGATTTAAAGTATCAAGTTTCAGGAACATCTTATTGTCATCATATCCGCGATCCATGCAGAAGGTTGCTTTTCCAAAGAGAGCCGCACCCTGTTCGATGGCATCAAAAGTAACGGTATTGGCAGATTTATAATTCTTTTCGGCAGAGGAATGTACTTTTGAAAAGATACTAACCGGATGATTACTGGCAGTAAGGACACAGGCTTCTGTTACATGGTAGCCCTTTTTATAAACACTTTTTGCAGATGTGCTTTCGGAACCATCCCGTACGATGCCGAGCGATTCAAATTTGTAACCGTCCGGTTTCACAACATCACTGTCGTCAATGTGAATGACTGGTTCTGGAGGAACCCATTTCTTGATCTGCTGAAGATAAGAAGATGTGGCTTGTGCGGGAACGCCTTTATCAAGGTGTCTGGAAAGACGATCCACAACATTTATCTTTTTGGAGTCTTCATGAAGCTGATCCACAACATCGGTCAGAAGACAGCTTCCGGCAGCAAGCATGCCGTAAGTCATATCAGCAGTGAATTTGCGTTCCGGTTTAGAAAGCCGTTTGGAAATTTTATTGGAAAAAATTAAAATTTCCCGTTTCAATGTGTAAGTATTTGATGTAAAATTAACCACAGGGAATCCTCCTCTTTTTTGTTTAGTATGATTTTTTTGTGGTGAATTAATTTTACATCAAAAAGGAAGAAGATTCCTTATATTTTGGTCATTTTTTGAAAGTTGTTCATAACAGCACATGGGAAATGATGCTGTTGTGGACAAAACTGCGGAAACTCAAGGAATTTATTTATATTTGCTTTACCGGAAAAATGTGGTATTCTATATATTATTATTTGTTTCCTTTATGTGTTCGTTTATGAAACAAACGCATTCACAGAAGATATGAGGATTTATTATGCGAAAGATTATCATATTTTTTATTATTCTGACGATCATCGGCACGGTCAGTCTTGTCGCCATCAATCTGCGAAAGGATTCGCCCCACACAGATGATACCTCTGAGACAGCAATCACCCAGCCGATCGACCTTTCCGGACTGGACTCCTATCAGCCAGCGAACGGTAGCATTGCAACGGCAGCCAATGCCAGCGCAGGTGAAGAGCCAGCAGCTTCCCAAGCCTTTACCATCCGTATGAATTTCGTTGGCGATATCATGCTTGCGGGCAACGACACAGCTACCAGCAGCATCGACGCGATGGCGAGCAGCCAGCCGAGCACATATTTCTTTAAAAATGTACGGGATTATTTCTTAAACGATGATATCACGATTGCGAACTGTGAAAATGTTTTCTCCGACAATGACAATCTGGTGAAAACCGATAAGGGCGAAGCCGCCGCAATTGAACAGTACAATAACGCGCTTGCCGAATATAACTCTGCTGTCGCACTTGCACAACAGACCGGAACGACTGTCAACATGGAGAAGCCGGAATATACCTTCCGTGCATTCTGGTTCCGTTCAAAAGCAGCAACTGCCAAGCTCCTGCCGGAAAATGGTGTTGATGTCGTCTCGATTGACAACAATCACACCTATGATTTCGGAACAGACGGCAACATGGATACGCGTGCTGCCTTAGATGTCGCAGGTGTCGACTGGGGTAAGGACGGAAAGATCGTCTATAAGGAAATCAATGGATTTACGATTGCATTTGTGTTCGGAAGTATGTATTCTGCCGGTGGGGAACAGGCGATGTTAGTCGATCTGGAAGAGGCAGACGCGAACAGCGATTATCAGGTTGTATATTTCCACGGTGGTGAAGAAAAGGTGCACGCCTACGAAGACTGGAAGCAGGCATCCTGCCACAACTTAGTCGATCACGGTGCCGACCTCGTCATCGGTTCCCACCCTCATGTGTTGCAGCCGATGGAGACTTACAACGGTGTGAACATCGTATATTCGCTGGGGAATTTTATCTTCGGTGGAAACAATTATCCAGAAAACAGAACGTTGATCTATAACCAGACTTTGACGATCACACAGGATGCTGCGACTGGTGGTTTCACCGTAACGAACACGGACGTCACCCTGATTCCGTGCTATGTCTACACGGGGGAATCCAACAACTACCAGCCTGCTGTCATCGAGAATGAAACGGACAAGCAGCTTGTAATCGACTTTATGCAAGGAAAGCGGGAACTGCCTTACTAGGCATCCCGCTTTTTTCTTCGATACTTTTTTCTTTTTTTGCGCACGGTCTTGCCGCGTTTTGCCGCCTGTGCCTTGCGGAATTCCTGAATCTCCGCAAGCATCGCGGTGTAGTCCCTCTCAAATAGCGCATCACTGATTTCCTTATGAACTACCTCGACCGGTAACCGGTCTATGATGATCGTTCGGACAAAATCCTTGCTCTTCTGCTTGTACATCGGCAACCCGTATTTCTCCTGAATATGTGCAAGCTCCGGGCGCCACAGCACACGGATTGTCCGAAGAAGCTGTGCATGTGGATTGTCGCTCATCTCCCGCACGATATAAAAATCCACATGATTTTCTTCCTGTTCCACCGACACGATACCCCAGTGCTCTGGCACATGCTCCGCAACATGGCTTGCATGTGTGCTCCCAACAACCACGATATTCGCATCGAAATACAGATCATAGTCTGCGACCTGCCGCTCTAACCGCGCATATGTATCCGCGTCACTTTTTATCTCGATTCCAACAACTTTTTCGGGAATCACCATCACAACATCCGCCCGCGAATTTCCGACGGTTTTTTCCTCTAAGATGCGCACCTTGCCGTACCGCTCTTCGAGGAATTCAAACAATGGTTCCCGTATATCTTTATCTAGTAACATCGTATGTTCCATCCTGTTTTCCCAGCACAATCTGAATACTATTTTAACAAGATATTACATCAAAAACAAGAGTCCAAGGAACATACCTGCGCCGATTACATTTGCCTTGGCAGGAAGCTTCGTCGGCAATGTAACGACGGCTAACGGAAGCAGATTGAAGATACATGCCCATCTTGGCATGCCAGTCTTACCGGTTACAACGACGAGCAAAAATGCAACTGCAAACACGAGCATCGCAAGATATCCAATATACATCGTGTAGACAGTGCATTTGAAGAAATCCCACACGCTGTCAAGCGCATTCTTCGTCAAACCCTGCCGCACGAAAAACCATTCGCAGGCACAGCAGATAATATGGTGCAACGGCAGTGAAATAAACATCACGAGCGCAGATGCATACATAATCCGGTAATATACAATTGAATAGTCACGCACATACTCGCAAAGCTGCATATATCCAAACAATTCCAGTGTCATAGCTGCAACGCCCAAGATCATCGCAATCGTCAGATTCTTGAGCGGCATCCCCCGAAACGATACACTCGACTTCTCATAATCCTTGAAGTCCGTCAGGTTCACCTTACCATTTGGCGCATAGGTGAGCAGGCAGTCCGATGCTCCACAGAAAATATGTCCGATCAATCCCAACAATAACATGAATTTCATTTGTTCTTCCCTCCCACAGTGTGTTAGTTAGGTTTTTCTAACCACCATCATTCTACCACAAGAGCAGGGGAGAAAACAAGAGGGATTGCCAATACAAATCCCTCTTTCAACAATCAATGTTTACTTCTCAGTACTTCTTCCATAATTTCATCCTCATTATATGCCGGTGCATATTTTATAACGATCTCATATAATGGCTGAATTGTTTCCGCATCCTCTTCCAACTCATCCGCCATCTCTTCCAATGTTTTATTTTTTCGTACCTTTTTGATAATTTGACTTACCAATGTACGCATATGTCCTTCTTCACGTCCAATCTCCATCATCGTCCGCTCATGTTTTTTCTCATCATATTCAAATAAACTCATACTGATTACCTCCGCCTTATTTTTCTTCAAAAAATCAGCCAATATATTTTCTTTGATACAATCATTTACCGCCTGTGTGACTGCTTCTGTCAGTGGCATCGTCTTCTGATTTTCACGGATCTTTTCAACGAACTGCATATAACCATACAACGATGGACAACTTTTCAACAATTCATCATTATATCCGGGATTGATGTTGATCTGTACTACGATCAGCTCCAGACTTGGATGTTCTTCCTTGTTTGCATACGCATCGGACAGCCGCATTTCACGTCTTGCAGGCTGCTTATCCAGTCCATTGTAAAATACGATAAACTTTGAATTTGGCAGGCGGATGATGCGCGGGGAATAGATATCCTCGTCTCTGTAAAATAACGAATACGTTCGTGCAACATAATCCAGATCACGCAGTGGGATATTCGGATTCAAAGTAGATTGATGCTCATACAGATTGAGCCGCATGTCAATCACACACGAAATATCATTTTTCACAGTCATGTAAATTGCATTTTTAAGCGTTGTAATTTCCAATTCTTCCGGATCTTCGTAGCACGTTTCGTTAAGCGCATTATAAAGTGACAATAATTCCGTTTTCTCTGAAAATAGCATCCGGAATACCGAGTCTTTGTACTCGCGGTTTGCCACCAGCGGTTCTTCTGCAGATTCGTTCATACAGTAAATTGTCTGCGCATTGCAATTGTTGTTGCGGATTTCATGCCTCTGTGTTTCGTGGTTCTTGTTCATAAAGCTTCCTCCATTTCTGAGCGCTTCGCTCTATGTGCAGGAGGAAATAAAATCTCCTAATCTCAAAGTCCAATTCCTCTCTGCTTATGTTGTAGTGTGAATTCAAAGCATCGAAGTTCTTGGATTCTAAGATAGAAGATATGGTTTACACCATGTAATAGAATTGAAATTTAATGCTTTGGTTTATCCTAACATACACATATGGATATGGCAAGCAAATTTTACGATTTCAGCCTATGTACGCGCCTCTGATAATGCACGAATCCGCACGCATAAACACTGATTATAATCAAATACATGCCAAGCATCCAGATATTCAATGTTGCTTTCCCACTGGCAGCTTTGACAATATGCATAACCGGACATACGAGCGCAATTCCCCAGAAGAAAATGGAGAATAAAACCGACCCCCTTTGATGTTGATACATCCAATACCAGAATGGTTCTCCCCAAAATGCTACATCTCTTGTGTAGGCGGACATATCTTCCATTAGTTCCGAGATGCACGCAAAGCGCACATTCTTCTCCTCTTCCTCATGAACATAATTCAGATATGTCTCAATCTGCGCACCCTCCAGCTTCGGATGCTCTTCCTGCAGCAGCATCTGGCAAAGCTGAAGGGAGCCATTCAGATTCTCAATTTCTTCCTGCAACGCCAACTGCTGGCGAAACAACACCTCTTTCAGATCTGCCTGTCCATGCAGCAACAGGTACACTGTCTCGATCGGAATTCCCATTTTTCGGTACAACAATATCGTTTTTACCTGCAGCACATCCTCTTCTGTATAATCGCGATACTGGCTGTCCTGTTCCCGCTTCGGTGCGAGCAGTCCCTTTCTCTCATAGAAGCGGATGTTGCTGATATTCAGCCCTGTGCGTTTTGCAATCTCTCCAATTCTCATGCTTTTCGTTCCTTTCGTGTTGGTCTATATGCGATTTATACAGCCTGCACCAAGTGAAGAGTCAAGGAGAATTTATCATTTTAAATATATTTTCCCGTAATACTGTCTTTATTTGCAGCAACCTGTTCGGGTGTGCCAACCGCAACGACACGACCACCGGCAGCGCCACCGCCCGGTCCCATGTCTATCACGTAATCGGCGTTCCGGATCACATCTAAATCATGTTCGATCACAAGCACGGTTGCACCCTGATCGACAAGCGCCTGAAATACGCCAAGCAAGGTCTGCACATCCAGCGGATGCAGCCCAATCGTCGGCTCATCGAATACAAAGACCGAATCTGCCTGTCCTTTTCCCATCTCGCTGGCAAGCTTCAACCGCTGTGCCTCTCCGCCAGACAGGCTCGGTGTCTCCTCGCCCAGTGTCAGATATCCAAGTCCCAGATTCTTCAATACCTGCAGGCGCTGGAACACAACCTTCCAATCCGCCGCTGCTTCCAACGCAGTATTCACATCCATATCCATCAACTGTGGCAGGGAATACTTCTCTCCCTGTTTCGTCTCATAGCCGATCTGCCATGCTTCCTTCCCGTACCGCGATCCGTTACACTCTGGACATGGTACATCCACATCCGGCAGGAATTGCACATCGAGACTGATCTGCCCTGTTCCATCACACTCCGGGCATCGCAGCTTTCCGGTATTATAGGAGAAATCCCCTGCCTTATAGCCTGCGTTCTTCGCATCCGGCGTCTTTGCATATATCTTCCGCAGTTCATCGTGTACATTCGCATACGTTGCGACTGTCGACCGCACATTGATTCCGATCGGCGATGCGTCGATCAGCTTCACATGCGCGATTCCCTCTGCCGAAATCTGCTTTACATGCGCCGGTAACGTGGCTCCCTGCAGAGATGCTTCCAAGCCCGGAATCAAGCTTTCCAAAACCATCGTTGTCTTTCCGGAGCCAGACACTCCGGTTACTACGGTCAGACGCCCCTTCGGGATATCCACTTCCAACGGTTTGACCGTGTGAATCGCATCCGTCGACAGATGCAGTGTTCCAAAGTCAAACATTTCTTCTGCGCGCGCCTGCTTACGCACACGCATATCCACTTTCTGCGCCAGAAATGGTCCGATCATCGAATCCGGATTTGCGATAATCTGCGGAATATCGCCCTGTGCGATCACGTAGCCACCACCGGCACCTGCCTCCGGTCCCATCTCAATGATCCAATCCGATTCCGATAAGATCTGTGTATCGTGATCGACCAGAAGCACCGAATTTCCGTCCGCAACGAGATCATGCATAACGGCATTCAAGCCCTGAATATTCGATGGATGCAGTCCGATCGACGGCTCGTCCAATACATATAATACACCGGTCGTACGATTCCGCACGGCGCGTGCAAGCTGCATCCGCTGCCGTTCCCCCGTCGAAAGTGTAGACGCCACCCGGTCTAAGGAAAGATAGGAAAGTCCCAAGTCCATCAACCGTCTGGCAACAGTCTGGAACGACTCACAAATTGCCTCTGCCATCGGCCGCATCTCCTCCGGCAGAGAATCCGGCACACCAGCTACCCAGTCGACCAATTCCCCCAGTGTCATCTTGCAGGCTTCATCCAGTCCGATGCCTCGCAGCCGTGGTGCCCGCGCCGCTTCCGAAAGCCGGCTGCCGCCACATGCCGGGCATACCTCTTCCTTCAGGAATTTCTCAACACGCTTCATGCCCTTTTCATCCTTCACCTTCGACAAGGCATTTTCTACCGTGTAAATGGCATTGTAATATGTAAAATCAAGTTCACCCGCCTGATTCGATTTTTTCGCCTTATACAAAATATGCTTTTTCTCCGCCGGTCCATGATAAACAATGTCTTTTTCCTGCTCTGTCAAATCGCGGAATGGAACGTCTGTGCGCACGCCCATCTCCCGGCAGACATCTGTCATCAAAGACCACATGAGGCTATTCCAAGGTGCAACGGCGCCATCGTCAATGCTGATAGAATCATCCGGCACAAGCGAATCAATATCCACCGTCCGGACACTGCCGGTTCCGCCACAGTTCGGACACGCGCCCTGCGAATTAAATGCCAGTTCCTCCGCACTCGGTGCCTGCACCTTCGCCCCACACTCCGGACATAAAATCTCCTGTTCTGCTGCCACCTTTAATGTTGGTGGCACATAATGTCCGTTCGGGCAGCGATGGGATGCCAGCCGAGAATACATCAGCCGCAAGCTATTCAAAAGCTCCGTTCCGGTTCCAAATGTACTGCGAATCCCCGGAATGCCCGGTCGCTGGTGCAGTGCCAGTGCTGCCGGTACATATAGCACCTCATCCACCTTCGCCTTCGCTGCTCCGGTCATCCGCCGCCTTGTATAGGTCGACAACGATTCCAGATATCGTCTGGAACCCTCGGCATACAACACGCCAAGCGCAAGTGATGATTTGCCCGATCCGGACACGCCTGCAATCCCAACGATCTGATGCAATGGCACATCCACATTGATATTTTTCAAATTATGTACGTTTGCGCCCCGTACTACAATCTTCTTCGGTTCATTCTCCGTCATGTTCGTTCCTCTTTTCGTCCAACGATCCAATCAATCTGTATTTCTAATTTTTTTATTCCGCCGTGCCGCCCTTCGCGACATACTCCGCAAGTGTCAAGTTCTCCGCCTTCATCCGTGCACGCATCTTCGCATAGGTTGCACATGCGTTCTTTCCACTGCTGCTGTAAAATGCACACACGCCACTCTCACATAGGATAAGGATTGCCGCATGCCATGCAAATTCCTTCATCGGTGGTGCCGCAAACACCAGCTCCATCAATAAAAGACCAAATGTACAGACAGAAAATACAAGCACATTCATAATCAAACTTCTTCGGTAATCGTACTGCTTATCCAGTTTCTCCATGAATTCTTCTTCGGATAATGGTGTCTGTCCTTTTCTCCTGCGCCGTTCATTTTTCTTTGTCCACTGCTTCAGCCATTCTTCCGGCAACTCCCGGCTTACCGACTCTTTGACGCCGCCAAAGAACGAAAGCTTCGCTTCCTTCGGTTTCCGTATGCTTCCACATTTCTTATAGTTCGTAACTGCATTTACGATATAATATACGACGATGTAAACGGTCGGAAGCGTAACTGCAACCCACGCCGGCACATTGATGGAATACCGGTTGGCAAGTACACAAGTAATTATAACGCTGGCAAGCAACAGAACAATATAGATGGCATTGAGCGCGGTCGCGTTTACCTTCCGCTTCTTCACGAGTGGTCGGATCAGAAGATATATAATCAGAATCGACAAACTACCACTCAGTCCACCGAGCACAATGGCACCAATGGCACTGATATCGCTGCTCGACAGCACACCATCTCCGATGACAAGATCCAGAATTGCAAAGACCAGCATAATCCAAGCCATACGATACAGCGTCTTCAGAAAATCTACGAACCGGTTGCCAAGCTTGTACTCACTGAAAAAAATCTCACAGAATCCCTCGATATCATCTCCGACAATCGTTGAAACCGGTTTGCCTTCCTCCTGCGCCATAAGCATATGGTCGAGCAATTCCATCATCAGTTCACTTTCTGTATCTTCGCCGATCAGATTGCTTGTGCTGTACATCTGTACCTTCTGAAATGCATCTTTGTATTCGCCTTTCAGCCTATCCTGTAATAAAACATAATCTGCTTTCATTCGTCTCACTCCTCCATCCTTAATATTTTCTTTGCACTTTCCGTAATGCTCTTATAACTCTCGCAGAAATCCTTCAGATGCTTTGTTCCTGCATCAGTCACCGAATAATATTTCCGGATTGGTCCGAGCGGGGATTTCTCTTTACGGCATTGGATGTAGCCATTCTTCTCCAGCCGTGTGAGCACCGGATACATCGTTCCTTCGCCAAGCTCAGCGAATCCGGATTCCGTCAATCGTTGCAGAATCTCATAGCCGTATGTCTCATGCTCTGCAATCACCGATAGCACGCATCCTTCCAGAATTCCTTTCATTAATTGTGTATCTATCATGGTAGTTCCTCCGTTATGAGGCAGTTTTCGTATTTCTTCCAAATCGTCTCCTGCCTTGCTACTTTGTATCACCAAGTAGCATAATAAGAAAATACCACAGCTACTTTGTAATGTCAAGTAGCTGTGGTATTATAATTTATTCTCGTTTTCTCAGCAGATTGTCTCCACTGCTTTTTTCCCTCGCTTCCTCAATTGGATCGCCGATTTCTACAAATCATATACTTCATCGTTACTACCAAGATGGCAGACATTTCCCGTCATAAACACAGGTAGTTTCTCCACCTGCTATCATTGTTACCATATAACCATCCTTCGCAAAATTCAATGCAGCCATTTTCCCTTTAGCTGTATAAAATATCTGAATGATTATATCGGTTGATTTCCGATTCCACCCCCAGTTATAATTGCTCGGCTTCGTATTCCCGTCCGGGATAACTCCATTTCCAAACGTGTAACGAGGATTCGCATTTATGTCTGCACTATCCAGATATTTTAGCACCTGCCCGGCAATTCTTCGACTGGATGTTCCTTCTTCCCAAGGAACTTTCGAATTATTTTGTAGAGTGCCAAGGGCACTATTTGATATTCTTCCAAGTTTTGAATACGTTTTTCCACCAATGTTTGAAGTAAACTTGCAAGATTCCTTAAAGCTTTCCGGATGCAGTCCATAACATTCTGACAATGCCGCTTGAGAAGCAACCCAGACATCCCGCGCTTCCGATATAATTTTCTGTTTTTTTGCCCTATCTATGTAGCCCAACAATGCCGGAACCAGAACTGCTGCCAGAATTGCAAGAATCACTATCACAACAATCAGTTCCACCAATGTAAATCCACGGTTTTTTTTGTGTTGTTTCATCCCGTTTTCTCCACTATGTTGCTGTCTCTGTAACATTTTTATTATACTATATTTCGGCACTTTTCTTCAACATGTTAATGCCCCTGTAAAATATGTTTCCTTTCTAAATCAGATCGGTGTCCCAGCTTCTCCGCAAATGCCTCAATATCCATCTCCTTATAATGCAGAAACTTCCATCCCACATTCCTCACAGATTTTCTGTAGCTTCTCCAGTTTCGTTGTCATCACTGTCATAGATTTAAGATTCGGAAACTGACGCAATTCCGCCTCGGTGAGCTTATCTATATCAAATCGTTCATCCTCGCCATCCCATAATGGCGCAATGTTTTGATATATCTCATTTCCGCCGTCCATGCATATCGCCGTGACCTTATCTGCATACGTTACCGGTACCGGCAATTCCTTGAAAAACTGTACCGCAGCCCTGACATTTTTCTCTGTTTCCAGATTCCAATGTGCTTTCTTAAAATCCATATACTCATAAATATCAAAATATGGCTTTAAGATTTCCTGCTCATACATTAACTCATTGATCACTGCCAGTTTGAAATTAAAGGTGTCAAATACCAGAGCCGCCTCACCGGTATTCTGCATTGCATAATTCTGTGTCGTCTTCGGTTTTCTTGGTTTATATGCAATATCCAAGGATTTCAGAAACCGATCACCCGCATAATTTGGCTCGTCATCCTTGCCACCGACATATGCACCAACATGTGCCAGTTCAAGCTCCCCATCCGCCGAGCGAATACAGTCCTGATAACATCCCATGAATCGATTCAGGACATCATGCTCTTTCTGCTTTCCGAAGAAGGTTACATTTCCGACATAATGCTGCGCTGGCCTGATATCCGCATCGGAAAGCTCGTCCGCTACATGCAAATATACGCTCGTAATCCGGTGCTCCGCGTCCTTGTATGCCCGCTGCTTTTTCAACCATGCAACATTTCCCTCTTCAAAATAAATTCCCAGCTCATCATATATATAATAATTGTGGTTTTGCTCATCCTTCTCGATCCGCGCATCTCCGAGTACAGACTTGACTTCCTCGTAGGACATCGGAAATGTGAGTACGTTCCCATTGATCGTTATTTCGTTGTCTAAGATATCGATATGATTCATAGATATAGGTTTCCTTTCACGATTAGATATTTCTCACTCATCTAACATGAGTTTTCCATTTTTTGCCTTACCTCTCAATCTCTCCATCTGTTCCTTTTCAATTTGTTGAATACTTTTTTCGGGCGTTGGCAAATCCTCTGGCATAGTACCACCTATTTTTTCTATTGCATTCCTTACTTCTTTCCCAACGTTATAATGAACTGATGTCGCCTTATCAGTCCCCTGTACATTATCCTTTCTGATTTTTTCCTCTGTCTGCGTGCGATATTCTAAACAAATTCGCAATCAGTTCCGTGCTTCCCATATAATCCAGTATCTTTTGACCTACTTCTAATTGTTTTCTTTCATGAATATCATCTACATCTAATCCACCATAAAGTCCCATATATCCTGCATTTTGAAAAATAGCAAACTCCTCATTCGTAATAACTCCTGCATTATGTGCAGTTTCCGCCAACATCTGATTCCATTGTTTGATATCGCCTCGTACAACAAGTCTTCTATTATCTTCATCCAACTCATTAAAATGATCTGCAACTTCTTGTCTATATGTTTGAATGGCAAAATATGTTTGACCTAATGCAATAACTTCTTTCCTTGGATCTCCATTTTGCACAATCAAATAACACGCATATCTGGATAATTCATAATCTTTTGTTGGTTTATGCGTTGCTCCTGCTTCTACGATTTTGCTGACCTCAGCAAAATCGTCTATAACTCTATGTCCGCTATTCTCGTAAGAAATCATTGCTCTTTTTATTACTTTTTCAAAATTTCTCCATTGCACATACTCCAAAGCAACACCTAATTCTCTTGCACTCCAATATTCGCTTCCATCTTCTCGTATATGCTTTATATCTTCAAAACGCTTATACTCTATTGCTTTCAATTTACCCAACAATACACCCTCCTCATTTTCATTCATATTTTCTCAAAAAAGATCCAACATATTATCCAGATAAATTGCTTCTCTCACGCGAATCCGACACTCCGGCTTTGTCATGTAATAAAGCAAAAATTCCAACGCCAATGCACTTCCCAATCCACGTCCTTCAATCTTGAAATTGGAGAATCCCATCGGCAGATAGATGTCTTTTATCGCATCGATTCCAATAAATCCCGGATTCGACATTGCCTTTGAGAACCGGTATCCATGTTCCGACTCCGGTGCAGTGCATCTATGATCCGGTGCTTTTATGCCTAGTGCTTTCCGGCTCACATCCTCATAACATACTTTCCTGTCTTTGCACCCAAACCAACAACATTCATTGCACAAAAACTCAACCTTCGCCTTTTGTCCAGCCGTTAGTGTATTCAAATCTTCAAACCGCTTATTCAGCCGGAAATCCGGCACTACATATCGAAACGCGTCCCGTTTTAACTCATCCCGGAGCTGTTCAAACTCCGTCAGAACCTTCGTGGTTGATGAGACAAGATACAATCCCGGATACTGCCTCTTCAGGTACGCCAACAGCAAATCCGAATGCACAATCACTCCATTTTGCACTGTTCCACCTTTTTCAAATAACGCGCAGAGTGCATTGCATTTCCTGTCGGATAAATGCTCTTCCTGCAACAACGAATTACTGAATGTCAGTCTCGCCGAAATACCATATTCCTGCATCAGATGCAGCACTTCCTGTGCACTGTGATCGCCGTCTCCGATCCGTCCGCCGCCCCAGATACAATCTGCCGGTGCCCCATAGATGGAGCCAATTTCACACCAATCATAAAAGTATTCCCGGTGTTCACGGAACAACGGCAGAAATAATTCGTATAACTCATAGAATTCAAATAGCCCCGGAAGGTGGTAATATGCAGTTTTCTGTGTAGTTTTCTTCATTTATCGTTTCCTATCTCTTCATACCCTAACCTCTGGTGCAAATTTCTTGCTCCTGTATCTCGCACATTTGTATCCAGCTCAACTACAACAATAACTACGCAAAAATCGAAACAGCTCTACGTTTGTCTTACCATTTACACCCTCTGCCTGAAAATATTCCGGCAGTGCAATCGCCGTAGAGCATTCCCCACAGATGTCTACGCCATATACGGGTGCCTGTTCCAGAAAATATTGAATCATATGTTCGAGCATGCCAAGCGTCAGTTCTCCCTGATTCCAATTTGTCTCACTGTATTGTTCGGAAAGCACATCCTTGTCGATTGAAATGTACCATGGGACACCGCCCTGAAGTTGCTTTAACCGTTCCACACCTTCTCCCTTACGGATTTCCTCAGCCGAAAAAGTTATCAGTTTATCTGGATGCTCCGTCCGAATCTGCTTTATATCGTCTTCCGCCGGTCCGATCAAAATAAATTGTTGCAATGCCGGGTTCTGATCAAGCAACATTCCCGCCCAATCACCACAGCTCATCATTCCTTCCATTAACGGTTTCTGCATATCTGTATGATGATCGAAAACAATCAAAGAAAACGGCTTATGAATCTGATCCGTAAATATCTTTGTAACATAATGATAATTGCCAGAATCCACAAAATGGATTCCATGTACTCCATACGGCTCTATTCTCCTGCAAATCTCCCGCTCTGCCTGTGGAGAACAATACAGGTTGCTTCCTTCAATATCCGAGCAGTCAATCCATGAAAATTGTTCTCGGTCCGCACAGATTTCATCATCATATACATGTGTAAAATCCAGAATCAAATGATATGGTTTCATCTGTCATTCACCCCCAATAATATACAATTCAGAATTTATCTTTTAATAGTATCATTTTTTCGTATGGCATTGGGGGATTATGTTCTTTCTGTAATCCATGTAAATGTGCGCCGCCTTGCCACACAGTCGACAAATCATTATATATTCTTCTGTGTTTTCGTCCACGATTTCAAATCCTACATTCTTATACATCTTTACGGCATAATTCTGTTTTTGAACAGCCAACGATGTCTTCTTGTATCCACAAGCTTGTAATTCTGCAAGCATCCTCTTCATCAATGCTGTGCCAATCCCCTGCCCTCGATATTCCTTTAACAATGAGATTGCAAATGATGGAGTTTCGTCATCAACATGTCCATAGTCATTCATAATACGAACCCATACAGCACCTACTATTTTGTCATCAGATTCTGCAACAAAACAAATATCTCCATTCCTTTCCCCGAACCCCTCAACATAAACCTGCAATTCTGGTTGATTAATTATTTCCGTTGGTGGTGCCTCAACACCTTCGGGAATAAAAATAGCCTCATATAAAAATATATCTAATATCTTTACTTCTTCTTTTTTCAATTTTCTTATAGTGTAATTCATAAAAACCTCCAATTCATAGATATCTATAAATCAGTTGTCATTCCACACATAAGTCCACCTCCATATCTGGCTAGTTCTATTAACAACCTATTATACATGTAAAGCAGGACAGTTGACTTTCTATCAGCTATCCTGCCTTTATTTATCTCATAACAATTTATGCTTTTTCATTTTCCCTTGCTTCCAACACTTCCGTGGTAATTGCTTCAACATCATATTCTGGTGCGTGCTTCTTCACAATATCATAGATCGGCTGGATATCTTCGACAGATTCTTCGAGTTCATCCGCTATCTGTTCAATGGATTTATTCTTCTCAAGTTTCTTGATAATTGAATTTACAAGTCGCTCAACATTCCCCTTCACAATTCCAGCGGAATATCCTTCTGCACGACCTTCTTCCACACCATCGTTATACCATTCCCGTTTTGCATTCTCCATCTGTTTTTCGTATGTCAGATCAAACATCATACTTTTCTGCACATCCTCTCTACGTTCCAGCAAAAAATCCTTTAAGATATCCTCTGCAATGCAACGGTTCACCGCATCTCTGATTGCAGTCTCATAATCCTTCTCGCCCTTTTCTGCCTTTGCAAGATTCTCATTTAC
>DJEI01000052.1 GCA_002431865.1 Lachnospiraceae bacterium UBA5902 | reverse complement strand
CCATGATCGATATGTGCAATGATACAGAAATTTCGTATTTTACTTTTATCCAAATGTGCCATATACTTTTACAACCTCATAATTTCCGATTTCCTGTCACCACAAAACGCATGATGACCCGCGTATATCAGTACGCTCTTAGTTGTCAAAAGTATACCACACTTTCCTACTCTTGTGCAATCAGCACTTTATAGAGAATTGCGCCAAGTGGCACCATTGCGTTTTTTGCCTCAGCAACCGTATTGGTCTGCGCCCCAACTTCAATCAGGGATGAACGCGGCATTTTATTTAAATTAAAACAGTACCCCCGCACATAGATCCGGCGCATCAGATCCCCATACAATTCTTTTCCCGCCAGATGCATCTGCAGGCTGAATGCCAGATTCTCCTGCCGGTATGGATTATACAGATAATCAATTTCCCCATTCTCATTTGTCCGGCTCATACCATTTAAAAACATAATCTGCGCAGTCGGCACACCATCGATGTCCCGCACAAGCCGCACATCCTCCCGCACACCATCCCGGTGAATATCAAGCACAACCTCTATAGACGGATACTGCTGTAAAATTGCATCTATACCATCACTTGCATAATCATACGCCAGATTTCGATCCTCTACCCCATCCACAACATCATACACAGTACGGTCATGATAAACCGGAATGCCATAATCTTCCTCTAAGATCCGGGTCAGCTCATCACCCAGTCCGATCACCGTATCTTCCGTCACGCCCGGACGGCTGTCCGCGAACGTTTCACTGCCATGTGTATGATAGATTAAAACCTTATACTCTCCCGAAGAAGGATCGATATGCAGATTCTTTGACAGCAGTGTATCCGCAGCCAGTTCCTCCGCCGTGACATTCGTGGAGCTGTCGATTGTATAACAGTTTCCGACCAGAAAATCATAATTGTTTAACTGTTCCATCGAATATGTAATACCCGCTGGGATGGAAAGCGGCTGCACCATAGTTTCTGCTGTTTCTGCAGTCTCTGCATCTCCATCGGAAGCAACTGCCACCGCTTCGGTTGTCGTTTCCGTTTCTTCACTTCCGGTCTCACACGAAAAAGCCGTCTCGGTATCCATGCCGGTCGAAACGGCAACCTTATCCCACCGGTTCCCAGTTGTATCCGTCTCCTGATCTGCAAGCACCGGAACAAAGAAATCCCGAAGCTTCGAGTCTGTCGTTTCCATATGCAAAACAGGCGCCACAGTCTCCTGGAAGAACGCCTGTGCCTGACCGGACAGCATTGTAACATCCAGCCGTACCAGCACGCCCAGACATAATGCACAGACAAAGCACAGCAATATAATTTTCACATAATTTCTCTCCATACCATAAATATATGCAAAGACACCGGTATTATGTCAGAAAACGGTTGATTGCCTCTGAGATTGTGAAGCTGACACGACCGATCAGCTCATCAATGTTTTTCGGTGTTACAAACATGGAGGATACCGTCGGCGTCTGGATAAATTCAACAATTTCTTTCTCATATTGCCGAAGGACCGATACCGGTAATTTTTCCAGCAATCCCTCCACCGCATGACTGATCATCGCTGGCATGGAAATCACCGTCGGTACACCAACTGCAATTACCGGAACCCCCAGTGTCTCTTGATTTAATGATAATCTGCGATTTCCAACACCAGCCCCCGGTGTGATTCCAGTGTCACACACCTGTATCGTTGTATTTAACCGTTCTGCCTCTCTCGCAGCAAGCGCATCGATACAGATCACAACATCTGGATTGATCTCTCTGCACAGGGATTGTATGATCGTGCTTGTCTCAATTCCGGTCTGTGCCATAACACCGGGACATAGTGCTGAGATTTCCATGGAATGTTCCACAACACCCTCCCGAAGCAGATGTCTTGTAATATAGAGGTGATCAACAACACTTGGTCCAAGTGCGTCCGGTGTGATATTTCGATTTCCAAGACCGATCACCAGAATATGGTCTGCCCCATGAAACAGCTCTTTTAACACATCATGCAGCGCCAGCACAAATGGCATATGAATATTCTCATCCTCCGAACAAAGCTTTGGACTTTCCAATGTAATATAGTTTCCAATTGGCTTTCCAAGAATCTCTGCTCCCGTCTGATCAAGCACACGAATATGTGTCTTGGTCAGACCATATTCGGTATCCGCATAGGTTTCTACCCGGACACCTGCAATATCATTTTTCTCAGAGATGTCTTCCTTTAACTCTAATGCAAGATCGGTTCGCACATAATTTTCCAGCATAAAAAATACTACTCCTTTTTCGGAGTAGTATTTCCTGTTTTTCTAATTTTATGTAATTACTGTGGCACTGCACCACCGACATACGCCGGCTGACTGGATGCACTCGGTGCACCGGTTCCTTTCGCTCTCAATACGATCTGGATTGCCTCTAAACGCTTTGCATGTCCGGTTGTACCTGCCGGGTCACCATTTTTTGCCCAGCCCATCCAGCCGTAGGTCTGGCAATGTACCCGGTAATATACATCATATTTCTCTGCCAGTGCTCCGGTCAGCTTGATCTGGATTGCTTCCAGCCGCTTCGCCTGTCCGATGGAACCTGCCTGTGCGCCATTCTGACGCCATCCCTGCCAGCCATATGTCTGTCCGTGCACACGATACACGACATTACCAGCCGTCTCTGTCACGTTCGTGATAGAAATAGCCTCCAGTCGTTTCGCCTGTCCGGTCGTACCGCCGACCGTACCATCAAAGACCGTACCGGTCCAGCCATACGTCTGTACATGTGTGTTATACCCAATCAGAGGAGACACATACACCTTTGATGTATTGCCCGGTACCATGCCGCCTTTTTCTACAAGCTTGATCTGGATTGCTTCGAGTCGTTTTGCATAGTTCGTCGAGCCTGCAGTCTGTCCATTTTTCGCCCAGTCTAACCAGCCATACGTCTGGCACTGTACGCGGTAATAGACATCGTATTGCTCTGCAAGCTGTCCTGTCAGCCGAATCCGAATTGCCTCTAATCGCTTTGCAAGCCCTGTCAGACCTGCAATATCGCCATCCATCGTCCAGTCCATCCATCCAAATGACTGACAATATACCTGATACTCGACGCTTCCCTCGATGCCGGTATTGTTCCGGATCTTGATTGCCTCGAGCCGTTTTGCCTGTCCAACCGTACCACTGATACCACCGTCATACGTTTCCTCTTTTTCCCAGCCATATGTCTGAATATGTGTCGCATAGACGATCTTTGCATCCGCTGGAGCAGTCTCCCCGGTTGGTACCGGAATGTTGATCTTCGAAGAGAAGCTTCCATCGGTTGAATAATAGAAGTTCATATCGACACGGCCTTCGATGCCCGGAACTGTTCCGGAGCTTGTATACTGCCAGTATGAATATGCGCCTGTATAAGTCGCCCTTGAATTATACTGTGCCAGCCAGATTGGATATCTGCTGGCGATCGTTGATGCATTCATATCGTTGGTAAGCATTGACTTATTTGCATAAACCATTGGTGTATAGCCTCTTGTTGCCACGTAGCTGCAGAATGCCAGGCAGACATTCGTCGCCTGTTCCCTTGTCAGGTTCGCTGTTTTCAATCTGCCTCCGGTCGGAGAATCACTGGCATACTCAAAGTCCATCGCAATCGGAAGATCGATTGAGATGCCATATGTATGAAGATAGTTGATCGTATACTGTGCTTCCTCTGCGGCTTCCTTCTCTGTGATCGCCTGAGAGAAGAAATAAACTCCTATCTTGATGCCTGCCGCCTTCGCACCTTTCAGGTTCTCCAGTGCACGGGAATCATGGTATAAGGTTCCTGCTGAACCCCAGCCTCGTCCGCCGACCTTGATAAATGCAAAATCAACCCCGGAGGCTTTAACTGCATTCCAGTCAATCTGTTTGTTCCAGGTAGATACATCAATACCATTATAAATATGACAGTTTTTAAACTGCTTTGCATGTGTATAGCCTTCTCCATATGCTTCCGATGTAATCGAAAATGCCATCGTGAAGAACAAAATACACGTCAGTATCCATGCCGTTACTTTATTGAATTTCTTATGTAACTTCATAAAAGCACAACTCCTTTATCATTTTTTTGCATTCATCTATCAAAAATACAACTTTATATTAGCACATCTGCACCGGGTTGTCTACCGCAAGCGCAATCGCCTGTACGCACTGCTCCATTGTCTTACCATCACACGGAATCGTGAGCTGTGCATATTTCTCATAATATGGTTTGCGCTCCGTGTACAGATCTGCCAGTGTCTTTCCCGGCTTCATTGCGATACCGCGCGTCGAGATATTATTCACGCGACGGATGATCTCCTCACAGCTTACATCGAGATACACGATCAGTCCCTGTTCGACCAAATGCTTCATCGCCTCTTCCGAGAAAATCGCACTGCCACCGGTCGCAATGACAGACGCTTCCGTGTTGATATCCCGCAGTACCTGATTTTCAATCGCAAGAAATGCATCGATCCCCTTCTCGTTAATGATGTCGACCAATGTCTTTTCTTCCTGTCTCTGAATTAACAGATCTCCATCGATAAACTGATAATTGATTGCCTTTGCGAGCAATACGCCGATCGTGCTTTTTCCACTTCCCGGCATACCGATCAATACTATATTTTTCTTCATCTGTTTACTTTTCCTTTCATTATAATAATTACGATTTCTACGTTCTTCGAACTCCCGAAATCGTAACAGCCATGCGCATTCCGGACTATCGTCCTACATGCATATGTCTGTTTATCCGTCAAATAAATAAGCAGCTCCGCCTGCAAGCAGTCTTGCTGCTTATTTGCTTGCCGGAATTATTATGTCACATCTGATGCCTTACCACCCGGTACTCGTCACCATTCTTATAATAAGGACAACTATAATGGCTGTCCCCATACAACCGGGCGATCTCATCCTCGTCCATACTCACGTCACAGACGTATTCCTCATATTCTTCATCATAGATCAGATACGCACATGTATCACAGCTTGTCTGAATCTCTTTTTTCTTTTTATTTTCCATTATGCAAGCACCGCCTGTTCATCTGTGATCTGGCAGATCTCATCCCAGCTTCCCTTTGCCACTTCGTCATAGACAGCGACCGTCACAAATCCTGCTTTTTTCGCCGTATACATCGCACGCAGACTGTCCTCAAAGATCACACAATCCGCCGGTGCAATCTGCATATTCGCACAGGCAAGCTCATACACTGCCGGTGATTCCTTACTCGCCCCAGCCATCGTACAACTGACAATCGTGTCGACATCTGCCATAAGTCCGGTACGCTCTAACACCATCTCACTTAAGTTAATCTCATTTGCTGTTGCAACTGCTACTTTATAACCATCCCTTTTCATCCACTTCACAAGCTCATAAGCATACGGCTTCAACGGAATCGTATCCCGATATTCCTCAACTACCATACTCTGAAAATCATCGAAGATCTCGTCCGCGGTCTTCGGGATGTCAAACCGCTCTTTGATGAAATTCGCCGCCTGAATCAGTGTCATCGTCGCTACCTGATGATGAAACTCCATATCCGGATGGATACCATACCTGCCGATATATTCCACATCCAGTGTCCGCCACATCGGCATGCTGTCAATCAGTGTTCCATCCATATCGAAAAGGACACCCTTTTTGCCCTGTAAGAGCGGAGTCAGCTTCTGATATAATGCATCAAATTTCTCTGTCTTTAAAAGCATATCCTGCACCTGTGCCGTAAGCTTTTTTGTTGCTGTCTCGATTTCGTCCTGTGCAAAGATTGCAGAAACCACCGCAACACCAGCCACATCACAGCCAACTAATTGATCAATATTCTCCGCACTGACACCCCCGATCGCCACAACCGGAATCTGCACGGCATGGCAGATTTCCCGCAGTGTCTTCAGAGGAAGTGCCGTGACATCCTGCTTGGTCGTCGTCACAAACACTGACCCGGAACCAAGGTAATCAGCACCCTGCTTTTCAGCAAGCAGTGCTTCTTCTACATTATGGGCGGATACACCGATGATTGCCGCACCCCCAAGGATGGCACGTGCCTCATCAACCTGCATGTCACCCTGTCCTAAATGTACGCCATCTGCCTGACAGGCTTTCGCCAGTGCCACATTATCATTGATGATAAGCGGAATACCATATCGTTCCGTCAGCTTTTTGATTTCCTTTGCCTCTGCAAGAAATGCATCTTCGGAAAGTTCTTTTTCCCGTAGCTGCACAATTGTCGCGCCACCCTTAATTGCAGCTTCCACCGCATCATACAGGGTTGCATATCGTTCCTTCTTAATTGATTTTGTTTCTGTTACAGCATAGACCTGTAACTGTTCTTTTTTTATCTTCATCTTCTATCTCTACTCCGGATTTCTTATCTGTCTGCAAGCATAAAGCCGTGATCAAGTGGTCCACTGCCATGTCCCAGATCTAATTCTGTCCGAAGTGACTGCTCCAGATACCGCTTTGCTTCCGCAATGCTTATCGTCACTGTTTTTCCCTTCGCCAATCCGCACGCAATCGCAGAGGACAAGGTACATCCGGTTCCATGTGTGTTCGGATTGTCGATTCTGGAACCATCAAACCAGACCACTTCCGTTCCCACTAATACATCACTGGCATCCTCAATCGCATGACCACCCTTGATCAGCACATACGAATGGTATCTGTCATACAGGCATCTTCCCGCCTGTTCCATGTCTGCTTTCGACCGGATCGTCATGCCGGTAAGCAGCTCTGCTTCCGGGATATTCGGTGTAATCAGCGTCGCAAGTGGAAAAAGCTTTTCAGTCAGACAGGAAATTGCATTCTCCTTTAACAACCGGCTTCCGCTTGTTGCGACCATCACCGGATCTATGACTATATTTTCTGCATGCCAATCGTCAAGTGCCTCTGCAATCGTCATAATCAGTGTTTTATCCGATACCATACCGATCTTCACAGCTTTCGGCGGAATATCGTAAAAGACCGCATCAATCTGTTGCCGCAGGAATTCCGGTGCCACATCCATGATACCGGTTACGCCCATCGTGTTTTGCGCAGTCAGTGCTGTGATGGCTGACATCCCATAGCAGTCATTCGCAAGCATCGTCTTTAAATCTGCCTGTATTCCCGCACCACCGGAACAATCCGATCCTGCAATCGAAAGCACCGGAACAGGATTCCGGTTCGTTAACTTCTTTTCATCCATCTATTTGTTTTACTCCTCAAAAAATAGAGCTGTCAACGACAGCTCTATTATTATACACGATTTATGCGCCTACGACAAATGTAAGTTCTGCCGTTACAGCAACTTTTCCATCTACCTTTGCGACAGCCTTTCCGGAACCGATTGGTCCCTTCTGATCTATAATCTCGCATTCCATCTCGATCACATCGCCCGGCGTAATCTGCTTCTTAAATCTCGCATTCTTGATACCACCGAAAAATACGGTCTTTCCTTTGTGCTCTTCCTCGGACAGGATTGCAATCGCACCAACCTGTGCAAGTGCCTCGATCACGAGTACGCCCGGCATGACATGCTGTGTCGGGAAATGTCCCAGAAACTGCATCTCATTCACGGATACGCACTTCACACCCTTTGCCCATTTTCCCGGCTCAAAATCTGTGATCCGGTCGACTAACTGGAACGGATAACGGTGTGGCAAAATTTCCTGTATCTGATTTGAATTTAATTCCATCTTCTTCTCCTTTGTCCTGCAATCCTACGCTTCAAACTTCTTCAGCAGAATGCTTGCATTGTGTCCGCCAAATCCAAGAGAGTTGGAAAGTGCATACTCTACCTGCACGTTTCTGCCTTCATTTGGAACAATATCCAGATCACATTCCTCATCCGGTACCTGATAGTTGATTGTTGCAGGAATAAATCCATCATACAATGCAAGTGTCGTAATTACGGCTTCTACAGCACCACTACCGCCAAGCAGATGTCCGGTCATAGATTTTGTAGAACTTACCATCAGCTTGTATGCATGCTCACCAAAGGTCTTCTTGATTGCCATCGTCTCACCTGCATCATTTAAGTGTGTGGATGTGCCATGTGCATTGATATAACCAACCTGCTCCGGCTTGATGCCTGCATCCTTCACTGTCATTGCCATACAGGCTGCTCCGCCTGCTCCATCCGGACATGGGGCTGTGATATGGTACGCATCACAGGTCGCGCCGTATCCAACAATCTCACCAAGAATCTCTGCACCACGTGCTTTCGCATGCTCATACTCTTCCAATACAAGTGCACCTGCACCTTCACCCATAACAAAACCGGCACGTTCCTTATCAAATGGAATCGAAGCACGGTTCTTATCGGTTGTTGTATTTAATGCCTGCATCGCTGTAAATCCACCGATCGCCATATCGGTAATCGCTGCCTCAGAACCACCACAGATCATAACCTCTGAATAGCCGTCACGAATATAATGGAAGCTGTCTCCGATTGCATTGTTACCAGATGCACAGGCGGTTACAACGGAGGAACAGATACCCTTGAAGCCAAAACGGATTGCAATATTTCCGGCACCCATATTCGCAATTGTCATCGGGATATAGAATGGGGAGATCTTATCAAATCCACGTCTCTCACCGGTCTGATAGTTCTTCTCTGTAGCTTCCATGCCACCGATACCACTGGAGAAGATGACTCCACAACGCTCTGCATCCTCCTTCTCCATATCCAGTCCACTCTGCTTGAATGCCTCATCGGCTGCAACAACTGCATACTGTGCAAAACGATCCATACGTCTGGCATCCTTCTTGTCGATCACGGCTGTCACATCCAGATCCTTTACCTCACCGGCAAGCTTCACTGCATGGTTTGTCGTATCGATTCTTGTAATCTCATCAATTCCGCAGACACCTTTTTTCACATTATCCCATGTTGTCTCTACGTTATTTCCCAAAGGGTTTACAGTTCCTAAACCTGTAATCACAACTCTTCTTCTCATTTTTCCCTCCTACATTGCCATACCGCCATCTACACAGATGACCTGACCGGTAATATAACTTGCTTCATCACTTGCCAGAAAACGGACAAGATTTGCAACATCTTCGACTTTTCCAAGCTTCTTCAACGGAATGCTCTTCAAGTTCTCTTCCACAACTGCCTCCGGCAGCTTCGCTGTCATATCTGTCTCAATAAATCCAGGTGCCACAGCATTCACTGTAATGCCACGGGAGCCGATCTCCTTTGCAACAGACTTTGTCATACCGATCAAGCCTGCCTTGCTGGATGCGTAGTTGACCTGTCCGGAATTCCCACGGACGCCAACCACACTGCTGATGTTGATGATATGTCCACGTTTCTGCTTGAGCATGATCTTCGATACATGCTTGATGCACAGAAATGCACCCTTTAAGTTTGTGTCGATCACCTGCTCGAAATCTTCCTCAGTCATCTTCAGCATCAGGTTATCCTTCGTGATACCTGCGTTGTTGACAAGAATATCGATGCTTCCGTATTCTTCCTTTACCTTTGCGACAAGTGCCTGTACATCTTCATTATTTGCAACATCTGTCTGAATCGCAGATGCCTTAACACCATATGCCTCGCACTGCTTTACCGTCTCTTCCGCACCAGCTGCACCATGTGCATAACACGTTACAACATTGGCACCTGCCTCTGCAAGTGCAATACAGATTGCACGTCCGATTCCACGGCTGCCGCCTGTGACAATGGCTGTTTTATTCTCTAATGTCATAGATTCCCTCCAAATTTACTTTCCAAGTGCTGTGAGTAATGCGTTTAATGAATCGATATCTTCTACAGAATAGGTAGCAAAGCTGCGGTCAATCTTCTTCACGAATCCGGAAAGTGTCTTTCCCGGACCAACCTCAATAAATGTATCAACACCCTGCTCGATCATATACTTGATAGAATCCTCAAAATATACACTGCTCTGTACCTGTGTCTCAAGCATCTGCGGAATTGTCTTATCTGCTGCAAGCTCCTTACCGGTTGCATTGAACAGCACCGGGAACTTCATCTCTCCGAAATGCTCGGTCTTGAAACGCTCTGCAAGCTTGTCACCGGCCGGCTTCATCAGAGATGTATGGAATGGTCCGCTGACTGCAACAGGCACGATTCTTCTTGCGCCCTTCTCCATCATCAGCTCTCCGGCTCTTGTGATAACCGGTGTATCACCAGATACAGTCACCTGTACCGGTGTATTGTAGTTTGCAACTTCCGCGATATGGAACTCGCTGTCAGCAAATTCTTCCTCTGCCTGCTTGCAGCATGCCTTGATCGTCTCACGGTCGAGATTCATAACTGCGATCATACCAGTATCTCTGCCCGTCACTGCCTCTTCCATCGCTTTACCACGGTATGCAACAAGGTCGATGACCTGCTGTTCCTCAAATACACCTGCCGCATAGAGTGCTGAATACTCACCAAGCGAAAGTCCGGCTGCGATCTCCGGTACAATGCCCTTTGCTGCAAGAATCTTTGTCACGCCAACTGCAAAGGCTACCATACATGGCTGTGTATATCTTGTCTGTCCAAGCTTCTCGATCGGACCGTCAAAGCAACACTCCTTCACGTCAAAATCAAGCTTTACATTGTCAAATACTTCGCGGAACTCCGGATATGCCTCATAGAAATCTTTTCCCATTCCGACATGCTGTGCACCCTGTCCAGCGTATAAAAAACCGATCTTCATAATTTCCTCCTGCTTATCTATGATTATTCTATCAATTTATGTCGCCACGCATCCGCGTGCTTTATCTTATCTAAATACCCTCGCTGTTCAGCTTCGCAAGCTCTGCAAGAGAATCCTCATACAGATCCTTCAGAATCTCTGCCACCGGCTTGATCTCCTTTACAAGACCACATACCTGACCAGCCATCAGGGAACCGTTCTTTGTATCACCATCTAAAACAGCCTTGCGGAGAGAACCAAGGGTAAGCTGCTCTAACTCTTCTCTTGGAACACCCTTGCCTTCCATCTTCAGATATTCACGTGCCATCTGGTTTTTGATAACACGTACCGGAGCACCACTGGATCTTCCTGTGACTGCAGTACCATTATCCTTCGCCTTGATAACTGCTTCTTTGTAATTATTATGGATTGGACACTCTTCACTAGCAAGTAATACCGTTCCGATCTGTACTCCGATTGCACCAAGTGCAAATGCTGCAACCATACCTCTGCCATCTGCGATACCTCCGGCTGCGATAACCGGAATATTGACTGCATCGACAACCATCGGTACAAGTGTCATCGTTGTCATCTCACCGACATGTCCGCCACTCTCGCCGCCTTCTGCGATCAGGGCATCTACGCCCATACGCTCCATACGCTTTGCCAGCGCAACACCACTGACAACCGGGATTACCTTTGTTCCAACCGCTTTCCAGTCGGTCACATATTTTTCCGGGCTTCCTGCTCCGGTTGTGATTACATCCACCTTCTCCTCGACTAACATCTTCGCGATGTTGTCGACATCCGGATTCATCAGCATCAAATTCACACCGAATGGCTTGTCTGTCAATTCACGGCACTTTTTGATCTCCTCGCGGATACGCTCTGCGTCAAATCCGCCAGATGCGATCAGTCCCAGTCCGCCGGCATTGCTGACAGCAGCTGCAAACCCGCCAAGTGCGATATTCGCCATTCCACCCTGAATAATCGGATACTTGATTCCAAGGAATTCATTTAATCTCATCTTTATCCTCCTGTTATATACAACTACCTGTCTGCTAGAATTCCAGATATGCGCCGCCCCATGTCAGACCGCCACCGAAGCCTACACATATAAGCTTCATGCCCGGTTTGATCATGCCCTTCTGATTCAGCTCAGAAAGCGCGATTGGAATACTTGCAGAACTTGTATTTCCATACTCATCCAAATTGATATAGAACTTATCCATGCTCTGTTTGCATTTCTTTGCCACGGACTCAATGATCCGCTTATTTGCCTGATGGCAGACATACAGATCAATATCATCGGCTGTCACTCCAGCCTTATCCAGAAGCTGCATGACTGTCTTCGGTACGGTGCTGACTGCAAACTTAAACACTTCACTACCAAGCATGCTGACGTGACGTGGCAGCAGATCTTCGTTGCTGCATTCCAGTACAACATCATCGCCCTTTGCACCAAGGATGCTGAAATACCGATGGGTATCGGAAAGTTCTACGACCGCAGCACCTGCACCATCTCCAAACAGAATACAGGTACTTCTGTCATTCATATCCAGAATCTTGGACAATGTTTCACTGCCGATCACAACACCATATTTCTTGTCGCTCTGTAACAGCATGCCTCGCGCAATCTGTACACCATACATGAATCCGGAGCAGGCTGCATTGATATCAAAGCAAGGAATATCCTGTGGAAGCTCCAATTCCTTCTGAACCATACATGCCACCGATGGCGTCATATGATCTGGGCGGATTGTCGCTACGATTACAACACCGATCTCTGATTTGTCGATGCCTGCATCCTCGATTGCCATCTTCGTTGCTGCGACCGCCATATCCTGATTCTTCTCATCCGTAATAAAATGCCTTCTGCGGATGCCGGTACGGCTGGAGATCCACTCGTCATTTGTATCTACAATCCTGCTCAAATCGTCATTTGTCACTACATGTTCCGGGGCATAATGTCCCATACCTACAATATGTAAGCCCTCTTTCATCTTATCTTTCCTCTTACTCTCTGTCACTCTCTTCCTGCATATCTTAGATCACATGCAGGTATTTATTATCGATCGTTCTGAATTTCTTATAACGATGCTTTGCAACTTCATCCGGGTTCATCTTGATGTATTTGTCAAGTTCCTTCTTGATTGCACGGTCGGTTGCCTTGAATACAACCTTATGATTCAGATGTGCACCGCCGATTGGCTCAGGAATGATATCATCAATCACACCGAACTCCTTCAGATCCTGTGCAGTCAGCTTCATCATCTCGGCAGCTTCCTCGCTGCGGGAAGAATCCTTCCACAGAATTGAAGCATAGCCCTCTGGTGAAAGGATGGAATACACTGCATTTTCAAGCATAAGGACACTGTTTGCCACTCCGATGGCAAGCGCACCACCGGAGCTTCCCTCACCAGTTACAACGGCGATTACAGGCACTTTCAGTGCACTCATCTTCGCAAGGTTTACCGCAATGGCACTACCCTGTCCGTTGTTCTCTGCTTCCAATCCCGGATATGCACCCGGTGTATCAATAAATGTAATGATCGGTCTGCCGAACTTCTCTGCCTGCTTCATCAGACGCAGTGCTTTCCGGTAGCCTTCCGGACCCGGCATACCGAAATTACATTTCAGATTCTCTGCCAGATCATTTCCCTTGCGGTGTCCGATTACCGTCACAGGGATTCCATGATAGGTTGCAATACCGCCATAGATACTTGCATCCTCTTTGCCAAGTGCGTCACCCTTCTGTTCAAAGAAATCATCAAAGATTGCGTCAACATACTCTGTGATCTTCGGACGCTTCTTGTGACGAGCCAGATATACCTTATCATGGCTGTTCAGATTCTTACACATATGTATCAGGTCATGGCGTTCCCGCTTCAGGACATATACCTTTGCCTCATCTACCAGATCACTTGCCATGATTTCTTCAATCTCTTTATCGATTTCCGCAATTCTCTCATCTATCTCTTTAATCATGATTATCTTCCTTTCTTCGCATGTAAACGTAAAATATGGGAGATGACTTCCCGCATCTTATCTCTTGGCACGATCTGATCAATAAAGCCATGTGCCATCTGGAACTCCGAACGCTGGAATCCATCTGGAAGCTTCTGACCGATCGTCTGCTCGATTACACGCGGTCCGGCAAATCCGATCAAAGCATCCGGCTCTGCCAATGTAATATCACCTAACGTTGCGAAGCTGGCAGTCACACCACCGGTTGTCGGATGTGTCAGGTAGGAAATATATAATCCACCATGCTCACTGAACTTCTCAATCGCTGCACTCGTCTTCGCCATCTGCATCAGGGACAAAATACCCTCCTGCATACGTGCGCCGCCACTTGCGGTAAATATAATAAGCGGAAGATGTTTCTTGTCTGCATACTCCACTGCATTTGTAATTTTCTCGCCAACAGCCATACCCATACTTCCCATCAGGAACTTGCTGCTCATGACTGCAATGACCGCTTCGTTTCCATCGATCTTGCCAACGCCAGTATAAACGGCTTCTTCAAGTCCGGTTTTTTCCTGCAAATGCTCAATCTTCTCTTCATACTCTGGCATGTCCAATGGATTGGAGAATGCAACCTTACAGCGAAGCGGTTTGAATGTACCCGGATCAACCAACAGACGTACCCGTTTCTCTGCAGAAACAACATAATGATATCCGCATGCGATACATACATTGTAGTTGTCCTTGATTGCAGACTTCTTAAATTCCTGCTTACATTTTGGACAAACCGTCACTTCCTCCTCTGCAGCTGCTGTCTGCTCTGTGGCTGATTCTGCCTTTGGTGCTTCCTCTGCCACCTGAGTTTCTGTCTCTATCGCATTATTTTCTACCGGTTCTTCTTTCTTCCGAAATAAATTACTCACCTGAAATTTCATCTTTCATCTCCACTTTTCTTTATCTTAAATTTAATCTCTCGCGTACGCTATCCGGTGATGCCAACTGCCTCTTTCGCCAGGCGGTCTGCCTCCTCATTGCCTTCCACACCGGAATGCCCTTTTACCTTTATAAATGTGACACGGATTTTGTCCCGTACCTGCTGCATATACTTATAATATGCAATCGTTCCGGTCTTGTTCCGCTTCCAACCTCCGGTTGCCCACATCTCGATTCCAAGATAATCATAATAAATTGCCAATTCTGGTAATCCTTTTTCCACAGCAAGCTTCACTGCCGCCATTGCGCCCAGTATCTCGCCTGCCACGTTGCGCATGGATGCCATCTCCGGATCTTCGCCATGTCCCTGCAGGACATACCTCTCACCATGATCCATCAAAAATCCACCATAGCCATATACCTGTGTGGCACTGTTGTAAGAGCCATCCACAAATGCATATACCATATTCTCATCAGTATACTTTGATTCTTCCGTCACACATTCTCCGCCTACAAATGCCTCCGCCTCCTGTCTCGTCGGAAAGCTCTTGTATATTGCTCCCGGAAACCCCTTTACAAGCGGTTCGCAGGCAGACCATGTTTCATATACTCCCGGTCGAACACCTCTTTTCACAGCATAAAATTTCTTTGCCATTTCATTGCCTTTCTGACCTATAGTTATTCACAATCTTTTATATTATAGTACATTTTCATAACAAATGCACTTCTTTTTTACTTTGCACGAAAAAAAGTGCACAAATTTGATCTTTTTATTGAATCTTGATTGACCATATGTTAGCATATGTATTTAGCTATTGAAAATGATTACGAAGAATAAGGAGAACAATTATGCAACAGAATACAACTGAAATTTTCAGGGATGCTCCGGTTCCAAAGGCCGTGTTAAGCAATGTCATCCCTTCGATCATCAGCATGATTATGGTTCTGATATATAATCTCGCTGATACATTTTTCATTGGACAGACAAAAAATGCACTGATGGTTGCTGCTGTGTCTGTCGCAACCCCTGCTTTCCTGTTATTTATGGCAGTCGGTATGTTATTCGGTATCGGCGGAACTTCTTTCATCTCCCGTATGCTTGGAGAAGGTCAGGAAGAACGCGCCAGACAAGCCTCTGCGTTCTGCTTCTGGACCGGGCTGGCTGTAGGAATCATATCCATGATCTTAATTGTAATTTTTGCCGAACCAGTCTGCAAGGCAATCGGTGCAAGTCCGGATACAATAGACTATGCAACGCAGTATCTCCGGATCGTCGCCATCGGAATTCCATTTCTGATATTAAGCAATGCATTCAGTAACATCATCCGTTCTGAAGGGCGCGCGAAAACCGCAATGTCCGGTATGATCATCGGAAATATGGCAAATGTGATTTTGGACCCAATCATGATCTTGCTCCTTGGATGGGATGTTGCCGGTGCTGCAATTGCAACAGTCATCGGAAATGTATTGTCCGCGATCTTTTATATATCGCATCTTGCATCCAAGAAGTCACAGTTATCTATTAAATTAAAGGATTACAAAGCCGGAGACAAAATTGCAGGCTCCGTATTTGCCATCGGTATTCCTGCATCGCTGAACAGCGTACTTATGAGTGTCAGCAATATTTTCATCAATAATCTAATGGCTCACTATGGGGACATGGCAGTTGCCGGACTCGGTGTTGCCATGAAGGTAAACATGATCGTTGTCATGCTGTTGATCGGACTTGGCACCGGAATCCAGCCGTTGCTTGGCTACTGCTTCGGTGCAGGAAACCGGAAACGGTATTTCGCCATATTGAAATTCTCCATTTTACTTGCATTTATATTAAGTGCAATCATGACCTGTGTCTGCTATTTTGGTGCAAACGGATTGGTCAGCGCCTTTCTGGAAGATGCCGACGCTTATGATTTTGGATTCCAATTCTCCCGTATTTACATTTTATCTGGTCCAATCCTTGGACAGTTATTTGTATTTATCAATGCGATCCAGTCTACAGGTGCTGCACTCCCTTCCCTGATCCTTTCAATCAGCCGGCAGGGACTTTTATACTTGCCAATCCTGTTCCTCATTAACGCTACAACCGATTCTGCAAAATTACTTGCACTGGCACAGCCGATCACCGACTACCTTGCAACTGCACTTGCAATCATCCTGTTCGTGATCACCTGCAAAAAATATTTTCCGAAGAAACCATCGGTAGAATAAGCTATACAAAAATAATCTATGCAAAAAGGATGCTGTAACACTACAGCATCCTTTTTAACTCTATACACAGATTTTAATTTCCGTTATATCTCTTTTGCACAACTACCGCTTCTATGCAACGCCCGGGAACTCCGTCTTCATATTTCTATTCACTTCGTCAATATGTAATCCGAGGTAGCTGTCCGGAACAACCTCATAAGCCTTCCGCATATCGTCGATGCAAGCCATCATCGAAAGCGGAACTCCAATATACATATCGTCCACAGAGATCGCCACATCACCGGTATTCAGTGAGATATTGTTACGATCTTCCTTATATGGTGGTGCTGTCAGAAGCTTCGTTACCGCCTCACTGAAGAACGGCATAATTGCCGGAAGCGAAATATACTTATGATTTGTAATATTAACTTTAAAGCCCGGCTTTAAGATACACAGCTTCTTCTTCGCCGTCTTCTCACTTGCCCCTTCCACGAATGCCTTTGCAGCCCGATCCATGATCTCTGCACGTGTCTCATTCGTCGGAGACACAAACATCATGTTAAGCTCTGCCAATGTCGGACGCTTATCTGCAAATGCAACCGAGATCATCTTCTCTGGTGCATACATGCCGACACCGATCAGAATGTTCTTATATACCCGCTCCATCTCCTGTTTTACAGGTACGATACGTCCATTATCTATATTTGATTCATTGTCCGCAAGCAACTTTACGATACCCTTGTACAACTCATCCACACGATCCTGTGTAATATAATCGGATGGCAGATACTCCTGCTGTTTCGCATCCTTCAATAAGAATCCGGTAATCCGCTTTCCATTTGCAGCCAGATCCTCCACCGCATTTTTCAAATCCTCGTTAAACTGTGCATACAGCTCTTCGAGTCGCTCTGCCTTTGCCCGCAGGAACCGGATAATATCTCCAAACATATCCTGATCACTCATACCTTCAATCAGTATATTCCGCTGCAAGGTCAGACATTCCTTGATACACGCATCATAGTAACCATTCTCTGTCTCACGCTTTGCGGATGGGAACGTAAAGAAACGCTTTGCTACGATATCCTTGATTGACTCAATAATACGGCTGTATTCACCAGTTGGCTGATACTGCTTCATCAGCCCGGAAAGCCGGTCGATATCTGCGATCATACCACGGTCTTTCTCACTACTTCCGATACCGCCACAGCCGATAATATCCATGACTGCATATGGTCCTTTCTTCTGCATAAACCATTCCAGTTCTGCATTCAACGTATCAAGCACATGATTCTTCAAAGACTTGATCATGATTGGAATACGGTCTTTCATAGAAGTAAGCTGGCGCCCCATATTCTCACGCAAGCCATCCTGATTCTTCTTGATCATCTTATAGACTGGTTTTTCAAACTGCTTGATCGGGATGATTCCATTTACCGAAAGTTTGATTTCATCGCCCGGTTTTCCAGTCAGAAATGCATCAAGCTCGCCAAACACCTTCTGTCTTGATTCCTTCGCCTGTGGATCGTCCTCTGACAGCTCGTGCAGTTTCTTATATGCCTCTGTAAAAATCTCATACTCACAGATATTCTCAATCTGCTTAATTGGAATCTTATAATCCGATTCGTTGATAATCTTGTAATAACCACGGTCTTCCCCATCGAAGAATACATCGCGCAGCAATTTTCCCTTTTTGCCATCGTCACCCTGTCCGACATGCTTGACGGAAGCGAGCTTCGTCAGGAAATATGCCACATCACTATATATTACGCCATCCGGGATATACCCCTGCTCATCCTTTTTCCCGGATATCAACAGACAGGCATCAAATATATTCTCTCGAATTGTAAGCTTGTGTGTCGTGCTTTCAAATGTATAACGCTCATCCTTGTCCTTACTTGTAAGCCGCATATAGTAATCGACTTCCTTCAGGGTTGCATATCCATTCGCATTTAAGTTTGCAAGCAGATCCGGATTGGATACAATCTCACGCTTGCTGTAAAGCACATCCGGCATCAACAAGCAGGCACCGACACGCACATCGTTCCATTTCTTGGAACGTACATACGCACGAATGTTATAAGTAAGATCCGTCAGGATACCACCGCTTGTACCGCCAGCGACACCTGACACGATAATAATATCGAGTTTGCCTGACTTTGAACGGGTATGTGCCTCCTCCAGCTTATCAAACAGCAGGACACGCATGTCCTCGTATGCATTCGAGAACATCAACCGTCCAATCTGACGATTGCCCTTAGCTCCATCCGTATCAATGTTGATCTGTGGGAAATCCTCACGCATCCAGTTTGCAAGATTCGGATGAACCGGATTTTCCTTGATGCCTTTCACCAGAAGATTCTCCAGATTCGGGCGATAGATACTGATGATCTCGGTTGCATTTAAGCCAATACCGTCCCGGCTTGCCTCGATCATATTCTCCATCGCCGGGATATCGGAATCCACCATCAGATATTGGATGTTATCGTCCGGTGTAATCTCTCCCATCAGCATTCCCTTCATATCACAGACAACCTGGCTTCCCATGCCACCAAGTCCGATTACGAGCAGATCGCCATTGTAACGCTGTTCGTTGTCCATCTTCTCGAAGATACGAATGTCTTTTAACTTTGTAAATTCCTCTTTTTGTGTGTCAATTAAAATCATGTTACCTTCTCCTTTTATATCAACGCTTCTCCCAATATTGATACAATTTTAAACCCCGGATTCACAATTCATTGATTCTCTAGTTCTTGCGGAACTCTTCTAATTCCAGTCCCTCGTTATGCTCCAGCATCAGGCGGATGGACCATTCATTTGCAAACAGCAAAAGTGGATTGTCCTTCATATCCTTCACCTTCTTGCAGTCGCTGATTCTCGACAGCTTATTCAGATCCGTTGTAGGATCCTTTACCCATCGAATATAATTATATGGAAGCGGCTCTAAACGGATGTCACATCCATATTCATTTTCCAGTCTGTATTTTAATACGTCAAACTGCAACACACCGACAACGCCGACAATAATCTCGGACATTCCAAGTGTATAATCCTGGAACATCTGGATTGCACCTTCCTGTGCAATCTGTGTAACACCCTTGATAAACTGCTTACGCTTCATTGAATCCAAGTGCACCAGTCTGCAGAAATGCTCCGGTGCAAAGGTCGGAATTCCTTCATACTTAAATTTCTTTCCAGGCGTGCATAACGTATCTCCGATGGAGAAAATACCCGGATCAAATACACCGATGACATCACCTGCATACGCCTCATCAATAACCTTACGATCCTGCGCCATGATCTGCTGTGGCTGGGACAGTCGAAGCTTTCTGCCACTCTGCACATGATAGACTTCCTTTGTCGCATCGAACTTACCGGAACTGATACGCATAAACGCGATACGGTCATGATGTGCCTTGTTCATGTTCGCCTGAATCTTGAACACAAATCCGGAAAATGGCTCTGTAATCGGATCGATCAACCCGGCATCTGACATACGTGGAAGCGGACTCTGTGTCATCTTCAGAAAATGCTCCAGAAATGTCTGCACACCGAAGGTTGTCAGTGCGGAACCGAAGAACACCGGAGATAACTCTCCCTTGTCAACCAGCTCCTGATCGAACTCATCGCTCGCGCCATCCAGAAGCTCAATCTCATCCATCAGCTGTGAATAAAGCTCATCACCGACAGCCTCTTTTAACGCCGGATCTGTCACATCATAATCCGTTTCTGCCGCTGACTTCGCACCACCGACAGACACTGCCTGAAACATGGATACTTTCTTTGTATCCCGGTCATAAACGCCCTTGAAACGCTTTCCGGCTCCGATCGGCCAGTTGACCGGGCATGTCCGGATTCCAAGGACATTCTCGATTTCGTCTAAAAGTTCAAATGAATCTCTTGCTTCAAGATCCATCTTGTTGATAAATGTAAAAATCGGAATATGGCGCATCACACAAACCTTGAACAGCTTGATTGTCTGCGCCTCCACACCTTTCGATGCATCGATCACCATGACCGCGGAATCTGCCGCCATCAAAGTACGGTAGGTATCCTCCGAGAAATCCTGGTGTCCCGGCGTATCCAGAATATTGATACAATATCCGTCATAATTAAACTGCAGCACGGATGAGGTAACGGAAATACCTCTCTCCCTCTCAATCTCCATCCAGTCGGAAACTGCATATTTGGAATTTGCTTTTCCCTTTACCGAACCGGCTGTATTGATCGCGCCTCCATAAAGCAGAAACTTCTCTGTCAGAGTCGTCTTACCTGCATCCGGGTGGGATATGATCGCAAATGTTCTTCTCTTCTTAATCTCTTCTTCTAATGATGCTCCCATCTGTTCCTCCACCTTTAAACTCACTTCATGTTATTATAGCATTTTAGAGATGGCTTTCAAAGTCTATTCTGAAAGATTTTTCAACTTATTTTGCTTTTTTGCATAAAAATACAGCTCCTGATTGTACGAATTGCACACACCGAACTCTGTGCATGGACAATACACAGTCTCACAGGCATCCATCATCGCTTTTGCCTGTGCCAGCATCGTATCATCCGGCATCGCAAAAGCCGGGATTTCCAGTACATTCTCGCAGAGTGCTTTCGCAACCGGATAGTCCCGGTCATGCACAGGCAATATCCCTGCCACACATGGTATCGCCTGCCGCTGCAGCCTTCGGTAAAACGGGATTCCGTATCCACCTCCACCGATCACAAAGGTTCGAACCGTTCCCTCTGGCTTTGGGAATTCCACACTGCCATACGCCGCATCATAGACGCCGTCCTGCATCGCATAGAGTTCCTGTATATATTCCGTTGTCATCACTTTCTCCGGTGTTCCGACCTGGTCAACGCGATGCTCTTTCACACAGACAACACGATCCGAGATCTTCTGTGCCAGATCAATCTCATGCAAAGACATCACAACTGCCATCTGCCGTTTCCGTGCAAGTGTCCGAAGCAGCCACAGGAAATCTGTCTTATAGCGGATATCCAGATATGAAGTCGGTTCGTCCAACACTAAAATCTCCGGTTCCTGACAGATTGCTCGTGCCAGCATCACACGCTGGCGCTGTCCATCACTGATCCGTTCAAAGTCCTGACTGCTTAGTGCTTCCACCTGCACCTGCCACATGGCTTCTTCGATTTTTTCTTCATCTTCCTTCTGCAGCATCCCCATCTTCCCGGTATACGGATACCGGCCGGTCGCCACAACATCATAACAGGTATATCGTTCCGGATGAATCCGCTCCGTCATCACGATTGCCATTTTCTTTGCCAGCTCCTTCGGCGCATAGGCGGACAGTTCTCTCCCATCAACGCTGACCGTCCCTGCAATCAGGGAAAGCTGCCGGATAATACTTTTTAAGATTGTTGATTTCCCGACACCATTTGGTCCGATCAGAGTCAGGATCTCGCCTTTTTTCACATGGAGATTCACATGGTCTATGAGTGTCCGCTTCTGATAGCCTACACTCGCTTCTTCTGTTACCATATAATCATTCTGCATAGCCATGTCTGCGCCCCCTCTCCTTCACCATCATATAAATCACAACCGGAGCTAAAAAGACCGCCGTCACAGAACTGATGGAAAGCTCAACCGGCGCAAATATTGTCCGCGCTAACAAATCGCACAGCACACAGAACACACTGCCGCCAAGAAAGCTGACCGGGATCATCACGATCGGTTTGGTTGTTTTCACCAGCCCTTTCACAAGGTGCGGAACCGCGATTCCGACAAACGAGATTGGTCCTGCGAACGCTGTCACACAGGCGGATAATAAGCTGGATAATAAAATCAGCATCACACGCAGCGGGCGTATCGATACACCGACATTCTGCGCATAGCTTTCTCCCATCTGGTATGCCCCGATCGACTTGGATAGCAGGAATGACCCCACCACTGCACTGAAAACTACTCTTGTCATAATCTTTACATGTGCCATGGATATTCCCGCGAAGCTGCCAAGCGACCAGTTATGCAGATTCACGATATTCGAATCATCTGCAAAGGTCACAGCGATATCCGTGATTGCCGAACAGATATAACCGATCATCACGCCACATACAACCAGCATGGACATCTCCTGCACCTTCTTCGACACTGCCAATACAAAAAGCATTGAAAGAAGTGACCCGATAAATGCCATGCCTATCATGAACCACGAACTCATCGTGACACCATGTGAGACTCCTACGATCATCGCAAGTGCAACAACAAGCTTTGCCCCGGATGAAATACCAAGCACAAACGGTCCTGCAATCGGATTCCGGAAAAATGTCTGCAGCAAAAATCCTGATACCGCAAGCGCACCACCTAAGATGGCTGCTGCAAGCACACGCGGCAGACGGATAGAAAGAATGATCTGCATCGTCTTCTCATCACTCCCATGTCCGGTCAATACAGAGAATACCTGTCTCGGGGCAATTGATACACTGCCGATATAAAGCGATAGCAGGATTGCACCAAGCAGCAATTCCAATAATACAATATATGTAATTATAATCCGTGTCCTTTTTGTCTTCATCTGCATTCCTTTTCACAATCCATATGATGCATATAGTCTATGCATCCATTTCATAATTCCGTTCATTATTGCGTAAGTTGATAGAAATAATCGCTCTCAAGCTTCTGTCCGGTAAATATTGCATGCATATCCGCGATCATCGTACCATATCCGGTCGTCTCCTGAAACATATTTTTTCCGGTTCCGTACACGTGTCCTTCCTGGACTGCCTTAAAATCCGTAAACAATGCATTCTTCTGCAAAAGCTCTGCCACACTCGTAAGCTCATTGTCAATCGTACTGTTGTAAATGATATAGTCTGCATCCTTCGCCTGCTCATAGAACGTCTCCATCTGGATCGTCATCGTCGAAAGTGCACTTTCCTCTTCCGAATCATCGAAGGTAATACTGGTTCCTCCTGCCAGCTCGATCATCTTCGATACATAATCGCCTGACTTACGCACATTGACACCACCGCTTGTTGTCACATAGAAAAATGCAACCGTCTTTCCGGTCGGTGCCTCCGTCAGAACATCCGCGGTCTTCGCTGTCTCTGACGCAAACAGCTGCTCCGCAGCATCCTCTGCATCAAACAACGCCCCGTAGAATTTCACCCATTCCAGTCTGCCAAGCGGATCTGTCTCATAGCTTGAATGCTCCACGATCACAGGGATTCCACAAGCCTCTAACTGCTCCTTTACCTCCGGATTGTGCAGGATCATCGTTGACTCAATTGCAAGGTCACAATCTCCGGCAAGCATCTGCTCGATATCCGGTGCATTGTATTTACCTGCATAGGCAAGCGTCTGTGCCTGCATCGCCTGTTTTGCTTCCGGGATATACCAGCCATCCTCTTTCGTGCCTGAGAATGAAAGGCGGTCCAGACAGCCAATCTTCACAATGAAATCCATGCCGGACGTCGCAGCCAGATATGCATGCTCCGGCGCTCCATCAATCACTGTAATATCCGAAGGAAGTCCCTCCGGTACATTCTTCCCATCCGGCACAAACAGATAATCACCGATATCACAAACAGAAATAAGCTTATACCCATCCGTATAATAGTCCACAAAAAACTGGGTCGCGTAGCTTAAATCCATGCTATTTTCTATTTTCAAATCATCCCATTGGATATCTGCATCCAATGCAGATGCGTCTGTCACTGTCTCTTTCTGCCCTGCATCCTCTGTATATGCAACATTCCCCTGTGTTGTACAAGCACAGGGGAACGTACACAACAGGGCAAACAGGAGCCAAAAAAGAATTTTTCTTTCCCGTCTCAAATTCAACACCCTTACTTTATTGTTTTGGAATCAAAATACAATGTATAGCCGATCTCGTGTGGCGTGCTCATCGCAGTCGTATCCGCTGAAATCGGCATATTGTAGTCAAACCCGGCAACCGGAATCTCAAATGTAGAATTTCCTTCCGTATTGACCGGCAGATATTTCTCTTCACCAACGATCACATAATCATAGTTCGAAGAACTCATGATGATCGTCGCAGTCGCGATTCCGTTTTCCACCTTGATTGTCGTCGGACTTACTACCGATGCACGGCCAGATCCTCCCGCCAATGTTACCTCAACCGTATATTCACCATCTGCAATACCTAAATCCTCTGTCGTTTTTATCGCCGGATTATCTACAACACCAGACGGAAGCGAATCGGAACGGAACACCAGTGTCCGTTCATACCATTTTTCTTTTTTGTTACTGAACGCGGCACAGGCAATGCCCTCATCCAATGCATCCACAGGAACTGTAAATGTATGCGCACCATCTGCATCCTCTACATATGGAATATACTCTGACTCATCTGCAGCAACCGCCTCTTCGCCGGTACCCATATACAGATACCGATAGCCTTTTCCACCCATTGTCATAACGGCGGTCATCCTGCCATCTGCTACCATGAGCTTACAGGCAGTAATGTTGAACATCGAAGAGCTTGAATCAACCTCGATGTCGTATTCACCATCTGCAACATTTTCTGCCGGAATCGGAACCATCCAATCCTCTACCACATCCGTTGCGGATGCCAGATCAGAACCGGCTGCAATCTGTACATCTGATTCCGTTGCCTGCTTCGTTGTCACTGTCTCCGTCGTAGTCACGGCAGTAGTCTCCTGTGTTGTTGTATCATTTTTTCCACATCCTGCAAGCAGGCAGGCGAGTACCACGCCTGCTGCAAGACTTACATTCCATTTCTTCACGATTGATTCCTCGCGTTTATTCTATTATTTATTTAATTTATCAATAGCTGCCTGTGCATGCTTTACAAAGATGTCCTGAATTGCCGGAATCTCACCAAGACCACGAACCAGGCAAGTTACATCATAACCAGCATCCTCGAATGTCTTCTTCCAAGAACCATCCTCATCGCCTGCCATATCATTGTTTGCATGGTCACCAGCTACAATCATCAGAGGCTCAAGAACAACCTTCTTGTAATCACCTGCCTGTACCTTTGCAAGTACATCATCCAAAGAAGGTGTTGCCTCAACAGTACCTACAAAATAGTTCTCAAATCCGGCGTCTGTCAGCTTATCCTGCATCTTCTGATATACTTCGTTGCTGTCTGCCTCTGTACCATGTCCCATGAAACAGATGGCTGTCTCACCATCATCATACTCAGCTGTTGCATCCGTGATTGCCTTAACAACCTCATCGAAGTCCTCATCACTTGTAAGAAGTGGATCACCGATTACAACCTGATCGAATGCATCTGCATAATCGCCAACTTCACTTACAACATCTGCATACTCCAGACCATTCATCAGATGTGTTGGCTGGATTACAAGATTCTTGACTCCGTTATCAACCGCACGGTCAAGCGCCTCTGTCATATTATCAATGGCAATGCCATCTCTGCTCTTTACATGATCAATGATGATCTGGCTTGTAAAGCCTCTTCTGACTGAATAATCTTTACCAAATTCTTCATCAAGCTTATCCTCGATTGCTCCGATTGTCAGACGACGGCTGTCGTTAAAGCTTGTACCAAAGCTTACAACAAGCAGCTCATTGTCACCAATTTCATCCTGATTACGAACATTATCCAACGATGCATCTCCTGTCTCATAATTCTCATCCTCATCGGCATCCGCCTCCGATGCAGTTGCGTCTGCAACTGTAGCCTCTGTTGTCGTTGCTGCTTCTGTTGCAGCCTCTGTGGTTGCTTCTGTAGTTGCCTCTGTTGTTGCATCCTTCTTGTCTCCACATCCTGCAAGCAGAGTTGCTGCCATACATGCTGTAAGGAGTGCTACGCTTAATTTCGATTTCTTCATTTCTTTCTGTACCTCTTTCCTTTTGTTTTTTATCCAGTCACTTATTAAGAATCAATTCAGACGCACAGAAAAAAAACCGCCAGCGAAATCACAAACTGACGGAGCAACAGGCCATAGAACTTAATCTACAACGGTACGACCAATTACTCGTGATCTGGAAATTCTTCCTGTACCAATACACGGCAGGTTTCCTGACTTACCGATCCTCATACACATTCCCCTTCCCAGCCTTGCGGCCAGTGGTTATCTTCCGATATCGAATGTATACTCCCGGCTTACAGTGACGAGATCGTGCAGGACTTCCACCTGCTTCCCTTTTAACACATGTCTGCTTTCCATAAACAAAAAGCTCCATGGCACCGTATATTATGAATTCAATTCGTCGCAATAATAACACACGCACACGAAATGTACAAGTACAAATTTCATGTGCGTGATACCTTTAAGCTATGCTATTCATATCTTTTAACTATTTTCAAGCAGATCCTGCAGCCGTTTCTCATAGACATAGCAGTGTCCATGCGCCTCAATTGCCTTCTCATAGGCCTCAATGGCTTTCTCCCGTTCGCCCATTGCCTCATACAGGATTCCAAGCTCATAATAGCCTTCCTCGCAGCCATGATACCCACAGCTTGAGCAAGCCTTCATCGTAACTGCCTGCTGAAGATATTTCTCCGCATCTGCATAATCACCGATCACCCGGCAATATCTTGCAAGCTTGATATATTCAAGCGGTGTCTTCCGGTCTTCCTCCGGTATCACAGCCTTGCTTAAATACTCTGCATACTCGGACTTGATCTCTCCATCCCGCAGATAGAGTGCCTCCAACAGTTCTCCATAATAATTAGTGTCTTTATTTAAGTTGACTGCCTTTTTGTATGCATCGACCGCGTCCGCATATCTGCCACTCATGATAAGCACTCTGCCGTACTTGCTGTAAATGCTCGTATTATCCGGCTTTAACTTTATACCGAGCTGATACATCTGATCCATCATCAGGGTATCGTCCTCTTCCCCCGCAAGCTCCATCAGAAGACTCGCGCAGTCAAACCGCAGTTTTTCATCCGTGCCTTCCTCCGCATAGCTTTCCAACAGCTGCATTGCCTCCAGATAGCGATCCGCTCTTGTGAGTCCCAATCCTGCCTCGATACGAAGCTGCTGATCCACATCATCTCCATATTTTTGAAGCGCATCCAGCAGAATCTGGCAGCCTTCTGTAATCCGGTTCAGGCAGAGCAGCACACGGGATTTGAAACGAATGACCTCTGTCTTTCTACGGATATCCCGGTCAGACCGCTCCGGTGCGATTGCCAGTGACTGTTCAAAATTCTCCAATGCTTTCTCGTAATCCTGCCGCTCCCAGTAGATAAATCCAAGATTCGTATAATATGCTGCATGCGGCCGTACACGGATCTGATCCTCGTATGCCTTGATTGCAAGATCCATCTCATGCACCTTCCGGTACATATATCCCAGATATCCAAACACATCCGGATTTTTCGGATTGATAGACGCAACCTTCTTATAAACCGCAATGGACTCCTCATTTCGGTTTGATTCATCATAGAGATCTGCCAGCTCTAACAACAGATCTTCATAATTCGGCAGATCGGATTCATCCGCCTTATAATTTGCATCCACCTTCTCCAAAAGCTTCAACGCTTCCTCCGTTTTTTCCTGTGCACGGAGGTTTAACGCCTCATAATAATCCATCGCATCGCTCTCCGGACGGAACTCCCGGTACTGTGCCATCACATTTTCGGCATCCTTATACTGTTCTGCCTGCTGGAAAGTCAGTATCTGCTGTATGTACGGTTCCACACCATATGGATAGATCCGTATCGCCTTCTCCGCCGAATAGATGCATTCCTGCAGATAATCTAACATGTAACAGCATTTTGCACGATAACAATGTGCCCAGTACTCATTCTCATAGACCATAGATTCATAATTTATATGCTCTATCATCGCATCGCACGCCTTCATGCAGTTACCATACTCCCGCAATTCATAGAGAATCCGGAGATTCAGGATCAGTCCGGTGATCTGCTCCTCATGCTCCGTTTCGACCGGAAGCTGTATATATTCCTTCGCATTCTCGTACTCTTTCAGGTTATAGTAACAGTTTGCGATCAGCGTATGTGCATACGGATACCGCTTTCTGCGTCTCTGCTGTTCTTCTGTATAGCCGCCTTCTTCCGGCTGTATATCCTCAATTGCCTTCTTCCATTTTAAGAACAATGGCAGTGCCTTCTCCGTCTGTCCGGTTGCCAGATAACATCTGCCCTTCGCATTACAATAGGTGAAGATCTCATCCCCCTCCGGCTCAAATGTATCGAACACCTCCAACGCTTCCGGCTCCCGTTGATTCTGATAATAACACCATGCCAGGTCTAACTTCTTCTGGTGATCTTCCGGATGCTTGGCCACATCCTGCTTCCATTTCTCAATGATTGCTTCATTTACCTGCTGCAGCCGGTTAAGATATGCCACATCTCCATAATAATCGCGCATCAGCTCCTCGAAGATATCCTTTGCCTTCTCCAAGTCGCCCATCGCATAATATATATCCCCTAAGCAATACTTTGCATCCGCGTAATCCGGATTCTCCGCAAGGATCTCCTCTGCGACCTGCTTTGCCTCCTCATATCGTTCTAAGCGGTACAGCATCTCGCTCTTGATAAACTTTGTCGTCTCGTCCTTCGGGTACCGCTCAAGGTTCGCATTGATCCGTCCCAAAAGCGCCTCATATACAGCCTCCGCTTCCGCTCTCGGCAGTGGCTGTTCCGCATCCTTTTCCTGCAAATGCGTATCCCTCATCTGCAAATAAATCTCCAGCACGTCGCCATGTGGATGTGTAAGTGGAAGCTGTTTCAGTCGCTCCAGTTCCTTGTGGAGTGCCGTCCGGTTCTCCGGCGTTGACTCATCCTGCTTGTCCATCCGCTCAATCTTCAGATACTGCTCAATATAGTCATCGGCATATGTATAATCTCCAGTCAGATATTCATAGGCAAAGCCGTCCTGTTTCCGCGCCGCTATCCCAAGAATATAGGAAATATAATCCTCTGGGAATTTCACCAGCAGATCTTCTTTGCGCAGCGCGATATCAAATCGGTCCACAATCTCACGAAAGACTGCATCGGGCATCCGATAATGATCCATCAAGAATACAAGCAGCTCCTCCAGCGCTTCTGCCTCTGTATCAAGCGATACAAACGCATCCTCGCGAAACAGCTCTCTCCACGCCTCCACACGGATACGGTTCGGATAATCATTGTATAGTTGTTCTAACTTATCTGTCAGCTCCGTCCGTGGCGGCTGTAAACCTTCTGAATATTCGTCATCCATATCCTCCGGCAGTGTTTCCTGCCTGTCACAGCTTGCAATCGCCTCCTCATAGGCATTTCGAAGCTCCATGAAACCATCTGCATCCTCCTCTGGATTCACAGATTTTAACCGCTCGCGATATGCCTGTTTGATCGCGCCCTTATCATCTGTCTGTCCGATTCCAAGTATCGTCCATATGTTCATAACCCCTGCCCTTGTACCTTTCTTCATTCTGCATCGATTTACTACTTTTTCGTTGTCTCATATAACACACCATCATCCGCAACCATATTTAAGATCTGATTTCCTACAGCATTATTGAAATCATGTTTTACAATGTTATCTGATGGATAATTCATCGGTGCCTGATCTGTCCAAAGTTCACATTGACTAATTACCGTATTAATTGCAAAATCATAGTCCTCTGGCGGATATTTATATTTTTTCAGTAATCGTTTAACCATTTTTCGCATGGTTGCTCTCGCCGTTTCTTTCTTCTGCCAGTCAATCGTGCGGTTCTTACGGAGCATTTCTGTCAGTTCTTTTGTCAATGCAACCAACTGATCATTCTCGTAAAAATCTATTATATGTTCCGGCTTTGTAAGCGCATCATAAAATGCCAATTCTTCCTGTGAAAGTCCAAGCGCCTGTCCACTCTTATACAGATTGGCAATCTCCTCTGCGGTCTTCAAAAGTTCCTTTATTACTTCTTCATTCGTAATAAGTCCGTTGTAATACGAGTTCATCAACTGTGTGATTTTTTCCGAGAACTTCTGTGATTGTACAACATTGGTTCGCTTGTACAAAGTTACCTGTTCCGCCATCAGTTTTTTCAATAGCTCAACTGCAATATTCTTTTCTTTCATACGTGAAATTTCATCCAATACTGCCGGATCAAATAAATTAAAATTCTCTCCACCCGTTTTACTGCTGTCGAATAAATTGATAACCCCTTCACTTTGCACTGCCGCTTTCAGCAAATCATTAATCTGAGTATTAATCTCTTTCAACGAAAGTGTCTTTCCGTTAGAACCTCCATATGTAATCTTAATCACTGTAGATCGGACAGCCTCCATATAAGCCGCCTCATGCCGTTCTTGTTCTGTTGTCATACTTGAACAAAGCGTGTGAGACTGTTTCAAAAGCAAAGCTTCTTTCAGGAATAAATCTTTTCTCTCTGGTGCTTTCGCATCCAACACAAAATTCACGCCGCCGGTAATTAATTTTGCCATTACGAGAGGCGTTCCACCGATAAACGCACTAAAATTATAACCATGCAGCAAATCTTTACATACCTGAAGTTTTTCCTGAAATTTCGGGTAGGCAATCTTCGCGATATTCATGTCTCCATATTTAGACTGATCCCGTTTCGTATATTCTTTCATCGCTGTTTTTAATGCCGACGCAATACCGACATAATCAACGATCAAACCGCCTTCTTTGTCCTTAAATACACGATTGACACGCGCAATAGCCTGCATCAGATTGTATCCATGCATTGGTTTATATACATACATGGTCGCCAGAGATGGTACATCAAAGCCAGTCAGCCACATATCTACCACAATTGCAATTTTCATTGGATCGTTGTCATCCTTAAATTTACGAGCCAGCTCTTCTTTATGTGCCTTCGTTCCAATGATCTCTTTCCAATCCTCAGGATCATTATTTCCGCCAGTCATCACGACTCCGATCTTTTCTTTCCACGTTGGACGAATCTCTAAGATACGGCGATATATCTTCATCGCTATTGTCCGCGAATAAGCGACAATCATAGCTTTTCCAGTTAACAGATGCTCTCTGTTTTTCTCATAATGTTCTACAATATCATCGCACAGAGACGCAATCGTAGAATCTGCTCCCAAAACACTTTCCATCTGTCCAAGCATCTTCTTGCTTTTCTCGATCGTTGCAGCATCTGACTGTTGTTCCAAGATATCATAAGTGGAATCAATTAAAGCAAGTGTATTTTGATCCAATTTCAAATGGACAACCCGACTCTCATAATACACTGGACGTGTCGCACCGTCTTCCACTGCCTGTGTCATATCATACACATCAATATATTCACCAAAAACTTCCCGTGTATTACGATCTTTTGCAGAAATCGGTGTACCAGTGAATCCGATAAATGTTGCATTCGGCAAAGCATCATGAATGATTCGTGCATTACCAATAACTGTATGTGCCTCTTTTTCTCCAGCTTCATTTTCGGACAATACAATTTTCTCCTCAAACCCATACTGTCCACGATGCGCTTCATCCGCCATCACAACAATATTTCTTCGTTCCGAAAGCGGCTTTTCTCCCCGTTCAAACTTAAACATTGTCGTAAATATAATGCCATTTGCACTTCTTCCATCCAAAAGTGTTTTCAAATGTTCTTTGCTTTCTGCCTGTACAGGTGTCTGTCTCAAGAAATCCGCACACTGTGAAAATTGCGCATAAAGCTGATCATCCAAGTCGATACGGTCTGTCATCACAACGATTGTTGGACTATCCAGTGCTTCTTGCAATAAATGTGCATAAAATACCATTGACAATGATTTTCCTGAACCTTGTGTATGCCAAAACACACCGCCTTTTCCATCCGTTTTCGTCGCAATCTTTGCCTTTTCAATCGCCTTTCGAACAGCAAAATACTGATGATATCCAGCTAAAACCTTGAATCTCCCTGTACCCGTTCCTGAAAAAAGGATAAAATTCTTTAGGATATCCAGCAACCGTTTTTTCTGAAACATTCCCTCGTAAAATGTATCAAATTGAGCATACGACGTTTCTTCATAATTGCCATCCTTTGTTTTCCATTCCATAAAACGATCTAATCCAGAAGTAATCGTTCCCGCTTTATTTGTAGATAAATCACTGACTACACAAATAGCATTGTAATAGAACATAGATGGAATATCCTGCATATAATTCCGAATCTGATGATATGCATTTTCCACACCAACCTCATCCTTTGATGGACTTTTTAATTCCATCAATACGAGTGGCATGCCATTGATAAACAATATAATATCCGGGCGCCGATTATTTCCGTTCTCAAGAAATGTAAATTGATTTACAACGCAAAAAGAATTATTATCTACCGTTCCATAATCGACCAGTCGAACTATAACTGACTGTTCCTCGCCTTTTACCAGAATCTTTACTGTAATTCCATTTTGCAGATAATCCATAAATATTATGTTCTTCTGCAATAAGCTTCCCATATCAAAGTTTTTTAATTTCAATATCGCTTCTTTGACTGCTTCCTCTGGAAGATTCCGATTGATCCGTAACAGACTACCATATAAAACAGCATCTAAAAACGGACTCGTATAATCTCTATCGTAATCCGGCGCATAAATATGCTCATACCCCATGCCTTCAAACAACTCTATTACAGCCTGTTCATATGTGTCCTCCGTAAATAAATTTGACATGTTTAACCCCCTCACGTAGATTCTAAACAAATAACTTCAATGTTTTTCAATTGGTTATAAAATAAATAAAAATTTATCTTCTCAATATAAGTTGATTTTCGAACATATGTTTGATATAATAAATATGGTGCTACCCTATTCGGTAGGCGGTTAACCTTCTCCACAAGAGTTATAGCTTGTGTTTACATAGAAATCCATTCAGGAAATCTGTTAAGGAGGTTTGTGCTTATGCTTACAACGGAGCTTTTTATAGCCATAATCAGCTTATGTATTACTTGCTTTGCTCTTGGTTATACCGTTGGTTCTAAGAGCAATAATAAGACACAAAAATAACCGCCCTTGTCCTGACCTGACCGAGCGGTTATTTTACACTTAAACATCAGGGCTAACCGTCTATCGGTAGCACCTTCTGATATTATATTAGCATTCAACCGCTTTTATGTCAAACGTATATTCTGTTCTAATTATGCAGATTCGGCATGCATATCAATATTCAATTATTTCTCTATATCCGATACGTCAATTTTCCCTGACATAAGGTTAGGTATTAACTGATCGCGTAATATTGCTAATTTTCTATTAGCAATCCTATTAGATATAATCATATCATAAATAGGTTCCATCATCTTTCCAATTCTTCTATAATCCAACTCATCTGGAATTAATACTTCAGCCTTTGAAAGCTCGTCTCTCTTTATATGCCCCATCGTCGTTGCCTTATCACTAGCAACCGCAATAAATCTATCAAGATGATATAGTGTCCACGCATAATAAAACCATCTATCAAATTTCTTTGAAGATACCTTAAACAAATGCTGATTAAGTCCACACTCCCCACCACACCAAAAATCAACCAATAAACTTCCTGACCAAGAAAAAATCACATTCCCATCATGAATTATATATTCTGATTTTATCTTTGATGAACATACGTCACTACTCGAATCACACGATCCCTGCCTAAGCTCTTTTATTTTTAGAACAGGTATCGCTATTTCTCCATCACCAGGTCTGAATTTTTGCATCGCTAATCCATTCAAGAATTCAGCTATATCTATCAATGAACCCTTTTTCCAACTTGGTGGTATTTTTTCAACTTTCAGCAATTCTTGTTCAAATATAGCTTTAGCCTGCTCCTGCAAATTCCTATTTAT
>DJEI01000087.1:15152-15329 GCA_002431865.1 Lachnospiraceae bacterium UBA5902 | reverse complement strand
CACAGAAGCGATATAACTATATAGAGAACATGAATGTAGTCGGGCAGAGATGCGTGGCTTTTTTTCGTGCGCTTATTTATAGAAAACTTCTGATGGCGGAATGAACGGACACTTTTCCTGTGAAGGAAATCTCCACAGGAAAGTAGGAAAAAGTATGAACACACGTAAGAAAGAGGA
>DJEI01000087.1:12076-15121 GCA_002431865.1 Lachnospiraceae bacterium UBA5902 | reverse complement strand
GAGGAGGAAACGTATGAGAAGAACAAAGAGATTTGCAAGCCTTGCTTTGGCGGCATGCATGGGCGTAAGCTTGCTGGTAAACGTTCCAGCCGGGACGGTGTCGGCGGCAGGGCCAGACGAAAACGTAACTGCACCAGTGGAAGGCATGACAGAAGAAGCAGTACCGGGTGCTACAGGGACAGATGCAGAAGCGTTGGATGAAAACCAGGAAAACGTCTATTATGATGCAAGTGATGCAGATGAGGATGGTTTTGTATGGCACGGAACCATGATTGTGGGATATGTTGGTAAAGGCGGAGATGTAAAGATCCCGGAAAAATGTACGAGTATTTTCTCATACGCGTTTCAGGGATGTAGTGAATTGACAAGTATTGAGATACCAGCAAGTGTAACAAGTATTGGAAACAGTGCATTTTGGGAATGTGATAAACTTACTAAAATAGAGTTGACAGAAGGATTAACGAGCATTGGAGATGATGCATTTTGGTTTTGCAGTAGTTTGACAAGTTTAAATCTACCAGAAGGAGTAACGAGTATTGGAGAAAATGCATTCTGTGGCTGTAGCAGTTTGACTGATATAAAAATACCAGCAAGCGTAACAGATATTGGATGGGGTGCGTTTCGAGGTTGTAAAATGACTAGTGTTGAGATACCAGCAGGGGTATCTGATATTAAGGAATGTACATTTTCTGGATGTAGCAATTTGACCGATGTAAAGATATCAACAGGCGTGACGAGTATTGGTTTTGAAGCATTCCGAGGATGTAGTAGTCTGGCAAGAATAGAATTGCCTGTAGGGCTAACAAGTATTGGAAACGAAGCATTTCGAGAATGTAGTAGTTTAATTGATATAGAAATACCAACAGGCGTGACGAGTATTGGAATAGGAACATTTAACGGATGTAGTAGTTTGAAAAGTGTTAAGCTGCCTGTGGGAATAACAAGTATAGGAAAATGGTTTTCTGGTTGCAGTAGTTTGGCAAATGTAGAAATACCAGAAGGAGTAACGAGTATTGCGGATGAGGCGTTCCGAGAGTGTAGTAGTTTAGAAAGCATAGAGCTACCGGAAAGCGTAACGAGTATTGGCGATTCTGTATTTTGGGAATGTAGTAGTCTGAAAAGTGTTAAGCTGCCTGTGGGAATAACAAGTATAGGAAATTATTGGTTTTATCGTTGTCGTAGTTTAACTGATATAGAAGTACCAGAAGGAGTAACGAGTATTGGGGATGGAGCATTCCTAGAGTGTAAAAGTTTACAAAGCATAGAGTTACCGGAACACATAACAAGTATTGGGAATGGAGCATTTAGGGATTGTGCTAATTTGACAGGCATAGAAATACCGGGCGCAGTGACAAGCATTGGAAATTCTGCGTTTTTGGGGTGTGGCAAGTTAGAAAAAATCGTTGTCGACTCTGAAAATAAGGTTTACAACAGTAAAGATGATTGTAATGCAATTATAGATACAAAGACAAATACACTTATACTTGGATGCATGAATACAAAGATACCATCAGGGATAATTGGCATTGGGGCTGGAGCATTTGCGAAATGTGTTAATTTGACAGGTATTAAAGTACCTGAGGGCGTGACCAGTATTGGGGAATCTGCTTTTAGTAGATGTAGTGGATTGACAAGTGTGGAATTGCCAGAAAGTGTGACCAGCATTGGAGAATTCGCCTTTTACGAATGTTGTAGATTGACGAATATGGAATTGCCAAAAAGAATAACAAAGATTGACGATTCTACATTTGAAGGTTGCAGTAGTTTGACTAATATAAAAATTCCAACAAGTGTAACTAGTATTGGAAATGGCGCATTTTATGATTGTATCAACTTGAACAGCATAGAAATTCCGGCAGGAGTAACCAATATTGGAAATGGTGCATTTGGAGCATTTATGAATTATGTGTTTTTGCAAACAATTTACGGCACACCAGGTTCTTATGCAGAAACATATGCAAAAGAAAATGGGTATGAGTTCATAGATGTATCCAAGAAGGATGATGACTCTGGTGAAGATACCAAGCCGGAAGTTGTAGCGGACGTTACCACTTCCTACCGCACCCATGTCCAGTCCTTTGGATGGCAGAGTCCGGTTACAAATGGTGTGATGAGTGGAACATCTGGCAAGGCAAAGCGTCTCGAAGGCATCGAGATTTCTGTGAGTGGCAACAAGAACCTCGGAATCCAGTATTCCACACATTGTCAGACATATGGCTGGTTGCCTTGGTCTGCAAATGGAGAGATGAATGGAACGACGGGAGAAGCAAAGCGACTCGAAGCGATCAAGATTCAGTTGACTGGAGCGGATAAGGATAAGTACGATGTCTATTACCGCGTGCATGCGCAGTCTTACGGCTGGCTTGGCTGGGCGAAGAATGGAGAACCGTCTGGAACTGCTGGTTATGCAAAGCGTCTGGAAGGAATTCAGATTGTAGTTGTAAAGAAGACGGAAGCTGCACCGGGACTCGATTATGCGGGTGTGAATGCATCGAAGGGTGTACACGATTCCCGTGCATATATTGCCAAGACAAACGGAACGATTACAATTCCGGGATCAACGGACAGCACCAATATCATGTACAAGACCCATGTCCAGAGCTTCGGCTGGCAGAACTGGGTATTAAATGGTGACATGAGCGGAACATCCGGTAAGGCAAAGAGACTCGAAGGTATCAACATCAAGCTTTCCAATGCAGCGTATGCAGGTGGAATCCAGTATCGTACCCATGTCCAGACCTATGGCTGGGAGAAAGAATGGAGAAAAGATGGGGCGATGAGTGGAACAAGCGGAAAGGCAAAACGCCTGGAAGCAATCCAGATCAAGCTTTACGGCGAGATGGCAAACCATTTTGATGTATATTATCGTGTACATGCACAGTCTTACGGCTGGCTTGGCTGGGCAAAGAACGGAGAAGAAGCCGGAACTGCCGGTCTTGCAAAGCGTCTGGAGGGCATTCAGATTGTACTTGTACCGAAGGGTGGCACAGCACCAGCGAACAACTATAAAAATATTCAGTCTGTGAATACAAAGGCTTATATCAA
>DJEI01000087.1:4963-11916 GCA_002431865.1 Lachnospiraceae bacterium UBA5902 | reverse complement strand
TTATCTTAATATTTCTGATAATTACTGATTATTACGTATTTCATCCAGTTTCTCCTGCGTAATCTGGAGATGATCGATGATCCATGCATCAGATTTACCACATTCGAGATAAGCAACGATTTTGCCTTTGATTTCACCCTTAATTTCGCCTTCAGACAGTCCCTCCTGTCTGCCAATTTCTTTTAATTGTACCAGTGCCTCACACATATTTACATCCTCCTATCTCAATATTTGAAATTTGTCAATATATCTCTCCGATATGTTTTTTATATTCAATACCTAATGGTATGAATGACCTATTGTTTCTGTTGATTCATTTCCTGATGTATATCCATACGCTTACCCTATCAGTTCTCTCTGGATCATCGTCCTTACATTCCTTCATTCTGTTTTATGGATAAAGGCATAGGGGAGACTTGTGCTTAATTGCTGCCTCAATGGGCTTATGGAGGACGCCTCCTTGCCCCTATACCTATATCAGCTTTATGAATCTATTAGGCAGCTTTTAACTGCCTTTTTCTAACATTTCCAAAGACGTGCTCTGGATTGTAATACTCTTTTTTCTTCGACAATGTAAATATCATTGTCAAAATCTTTTTACTTACCACAACAAGAGCCTGCTGTTTCTTTAACGGGTTGTTTTCTCTAGTTTTCAAATAAGCATATAACTGTTTCATTTCTGGATTTACAGCAACCATCGTCAATGCCATTTTATAGAGGACACATCGAAGATTTTTACGTCCTCTTTTTGATATACATGTTCCACTTTTATTTTTTCCCGAGCTATCTTCAACTAAGTTATATCCAGCCATGCGACTCATTTGTCTTGGATTCTCAAATCTTAATGGATCTCCCATTTCACCAAGTACAGATGCCATTGATACAACACCACCGCCCGGAATGCTAAGTAAATATTCGGATAGTCCTGTTTTCTCAAGGGCTCCTTCCATTTCTTTTTCAACTTCAACCAGCTGAGTTTCAAGCATTTTTAATTCAGTCATATACTGTTTGATTCTAAATGCGGCAGAACTTTCACCATAGTCAACACCAATACTGGTTTGCGCAGCCGCAAAAAGCTGCTTTGCTTTTTTTCTGCCAACGGTTCTCTTAACCGCACTCTTTATCTCTGCAAGAACACCTTCTTCACCTAGTTCCAATATCAAAGCCGGTATTGGACACGTCTCTAATATATGACGAGATGCCTTGCCTGTAAAAATACACTTAAATACACTTTCATACTCTGGAAAATATTCATCCAAAACAGCAATAATCGTATTCTTTATAGATTTTAATCTTTTTAACATACTGATTCTTGTTGCTGTCAGTCCTCTTAATTCTGAATATATATCATGTGGTAAATAAGTCTCAAAATATCTACCATCTTTAACTAGCTTTGCAATTGTCAGCGCATCCTTTATATCTGATTTTGTTTGACTATTATCATCCAGTTCCTTTGATTTCTTTGTGTGATATGGATTAACCAAAACAACAATCAATCCTTGCTTCAAAAGATAATTCGCCAAGGTTTTCCAATAATGTCCAGTTGGTTCCATTCCTATAACAACATTTGTAAAATTATCCATCTTGCATAATTCAATTATAGTTGCTAAAATCTTCTCGAAGCCATTTTTATTATTTTCAAACTGCAAGGCTTTGCCATGTTCAATGCCACGACAATCAATAAATCGTGCCCATTGATTTTTCTTGGCAATATCAATGCCTACAACTAATGTTGAAAAAGTAATAGCTTGTAATTTTTTGTTTAAGTGCTCTTTTAAGTGGTTTCTTTTACTCATGTTATAAAATCTCCTTTGTACTTTGATGTATTAAGTCGCCAAACTCATATACATCATACGGGGAGATTTTATTTTTTTCAAATTTCATTTTCTATAGGAATGCTTTTCCAATTCCTGTTTTGGTATATTCATGTTACACGCCTCACTTATAATGCCTGCCGTCAGTGAATCCAGATGCGACAGGTCGTTTTTATTTTGGTTAACGTAGTTATTCATATCTTGCCAGTTTGCTGATGCCTTGATTACTCCAAGTATATGCCGGAGTGGTGATTTCATACGCGCAAGTTTTGTAGATGAGATATCGCTTGGCTGCAATAGTGCCATATGATAATTCGGAACAAATTTGCGCATTGTGAGTGGAACATCTTCCAGATTCAGCATATCATGAAGTGTTTCTGGAGCATCCCAAGTTTCTTTTCCTAAGTATACAACAACCGTGAGAACCGGGGTAAATGTTTCTCCCTTTTTGATGCCCGAAAGAAACTCATCTTTTGATTTAAGCAGGTGATTCTCCCGGTTGTATTTTTGCCTGGCAGATAATTGTCGGGACAAATTCAGTGCATCATATTCAAAGTTCCGAATCGGCATCGCATAATGCACATGCGATTGGATTTCCGCACCTACAATGATGCGCACTTCCAATTTCCCGTTTTTCGTTTGAAGCATACGCAGGACATCGCGGTATTTCTGGTTGCTGAATGAATCTGCTTTTCTTTGTGTTTTGTCCGTTTTTTCTTCACTTTCGGTTTTGCTGACAAAATCATCATCGAAGATTGTATGTTCTTCCGTCGGATCGAGCGGTGATAAATCCTGTGCGCGGATCATTGGCTTGCCGTCGAAGAACAGCACATTCATTGTGTCGGCAAAGACGAGATTGTCCTCGTAAAGTTCCTTTGCCATGTCGTCAAGTTTTCCCATATGAATTCCTCCTTTTCTGCCGTGCATTTGATGTGTGGTGGAGGAAAAAATAGAAAGAACCTGAGAGTACAAAGGTTATAATTATTAAAGATATTTTACCACATAAATCAAATACAACAAGCGATACATAATAAAATAATTGGGATTTTTCGTGATATAAGAGCTATATCACCGGCTATCAGATGAAATCTGACACCGCAGCAACATCAAGTTGCGTGTTATCAACAAGTGCATGCTATCATACTTGTTGTGGGGTTGTAAAGGGGTGAATTATAATTTACTTGAATCCGTTACTGATTTCGGGGTTGACACAACTGTTTATTGTGCTAAAATGTTTCTTGATAGGTGCATTTGCTGAATGATGATGCGCCTGCAGGAACATAATAAGTAGAAAGACGTTGAAGGTGCAACAAGGATTTTCAAGACCTGACAGAGAGACGGGGTCACGGCTGCAAGCCCTGTTCAGTAGAGGAAGATCTCATTTTCACACCGGAGTCGCGGATTTGAACATACCATTGTCGTGGCGCAGTGGAAAGTAGGATTCGTCGTGTTATGCACGTTACGCATACAATGAGAGCGACTGTCACAGTCGAATCAGGGTGGTACCGCGGATATTACTTCGTCCCTAATATAGGACGGAGTTTTTTTAATGGAGGAAAACAGGAAATGAAAGAAAAGTTGCAAAGCATCAGAGAACAGGCACTTTCCAAGATCGCAGAGGCACAGGATATCAACATCTTGAATGATATCAAGGTGTCGATCCTTGGTAAGAAGGGTGAATTAACCCGGGTATTGAAGAGCATGAAGGATGTGGCTCCGGAAGATCGTCCGAAGGTTGGACAGATGGTAAATGAGACACGTGCGAACATCGAGGCAAAGCTTGAGGAGAAGATGAAATCCATCAATTCTGCCCTGCGTGCAGAGAAGATGAAGCGTGAGACGATCGATGTTACACTTCCGGGTGTGAAGAAGATCGACGGACACAGACATCCAAACCAGATCGCACTTGAAGATCTGGAGCGTGTATTTATCGGTATGGGATATGAGATCGTATCCGGACCGGAAATCGAATATGACAAATACAACTTTGAGCTTTTGAATATCCCTGCGAACCATCCGGCAAAGGATGAGCAGGATACATTCTATATCACAAAGGACATTCTGCTTCGTACACAGACATCACCGGTACAGGCAAGAATCATGGAGAAGGGCAAGCTGCCGATCCGTATTCTGTCACCGGGACGTGTATTCCGTTCAGACGAAGTAGATGCAACCCATTCACCATCCTTCCATCAGGTTGAGGGACTGGTTGTTGACAAGGGAATCACAATGGCAGATCTGAAGGGAACACTCGATCAGTTCGCGAAGGAGTTCTTCGGTGAGAAGACAAAGACGAAGTTCCGTCCGCACCATTTCCCATTTACAGAGCCTTCTGCAGAGGTGGATATCACCTGCTTCAAGTGTGGTGGCAAGGGCTGCCGTGTATGTAAGGGCAGTGGCTGGATTGAGATTCTTGGCTGCGGTATGGTTCATCCGCATGTATTGGAAATGTGTGGCATTGATCCGGAAGAGTATTCGGGATTCGCATTTGGTATCGGACTGGAACGTATCACACTTCTGAAGTACGAGATCGATGATATGCGTCTCTTGTACGAAAACGACACAAGATTTTTGAATCAGTTCTAAAATAAGTGAGAATTTTGTTATATGTTTCAACTCATAATAAACTTTCGTTTGCTGCATATGCATTGACGAATAGATGGAGGTAAGAAGATGAATACACCGATTTCATGGTTAAAAGTATATGTTCCTGATTTAGACGTGGACGTACAGGATTTCGTAGACGCGATGACACTGTCCGGTTCCCATGTAGAAGGATACGAGAAGAAAGATAAGAACTTAGAGAAAATAGTAGTTGGTAAGATCGAGAAGATCGAGAAGCACCCGGATGCAGATAAGCTCATTATCTGTCAGGTAAATATCGGTGCTGAGACGATCCAGATCGTAACAGGTGCCCCAAATGTAAAGGAAGGTGACCTCGTACCGGTTGTCTTAGATGGCGGTAAGGTTGCAGGCGGACATGATGGCGAGCCACTTCCGGAGGACGGCATCAAGATTAAAAAGGGCAAGCTTCGTGGCATCGAGAGTAATGGTATGATGTGCTCCATCGAAGAGCTTGGTTCATCCAGAGATCTGTACCCGGAGGCACCGGAGTATGGTATTTATATTTTCGACGAAGAGTCAGGCGTAAAGCCGGGCGATGATGCGATCGCAGCACTTGGTCTGCATGATTCCGTTGTAGAGTATGAGATCACATCGAACCGTGTCGACTGTTTCTCTATGATCGGTATGGCGAGAGAAGCTGCTGCAACCTTTGACAAGGAATTCCATGAACCGGAGATCATAGTACAGGGCAGCGGCGGCGATGTCAATGATTACATTACGGTAGATGTACAGGCACCGGATCTGTGTCCACGTTACACAGCCAGAGTTGTTACAGACTTAAAGATCGGTCCTTCCCCAAAATGGATGCGTGAGAGACTGGCTTCTCAGGGAATCCGTTCCATCAATAATCTGGTTGATATTACAAACTATGTTATGGAAGAGTATGGTCAGCCAATGCATGCGTATGACTTAGATACGATCGCAGGCAAGAAGATCGTTGTAAAACGTGCAAACGATGGCGATACATTTGTGACACTGGACGGTCAGGAACGTAAGATGGACAAGGACGTTCTGATGATCTGTGACGGTGAGAAGGAAATCGGTATCGCCGGTATCATGGGTGGTGAAAATTCCATGGTTACAGACGATATCAAGACATTGCTGTTCGAGGCAGCCTGCTTCGACGGTACGAATATCCGTCTGACAACGAAGCGAATCGGTCTTGCGACAGATGCAGCCGCAAAATTCGTAAAGGGACTTGATCCAAACCTGGCAGAACAGGCAATCAACCGTGCCTGCCAGTTGATCGAGGAGCTTGGCTGTGGTAAGGTCGTTGACGGTATGGTTGACGTATATCCAAATCCGGTCAAGGAGATTGAGCTTCCGTTTGAACCGGAGAAAATGAACAAGCTGCTCGGAACTGACATTTCTTCTGACGCTATGCTTGCAATCTTCAAGAAGCTGGAGCTTCGTTATGACGAGAAGACAAATATGCTGACAATCCCTACTTTCCGTCAGGATCTGAAATGTATGGCAGATCTTGCAGAGGAAGTGGCACGTTTCTATGGCTATGCAAATATTCCGACGACTCTGCCACACGGCGAGTCGACTGCCGGTAAGAAGAGCTATGCAGAGCGTGTAAATGATATCGTAAGAAATATTGTCGAGGGCGATGGCTTCTCCGGAGCCATGCATTACTCGTTCGAGAGTCCGAAGGTATTTGACAAGCTGCTCATCCCACAGGATTCCGTATACAGAAAGGCAATCCAGATCATGAACCCACTTGGCGAGGACTTCTCTATCATGAGAACGCTTCCGTTAAATGGTATGCTGACATCCCTTTCTACAAACTATAACCGTAGAAATAAGCATGCGAGACTGTATGAGCTTGCAAATGTATATCTGCCAAAGGCACTTCCACTGACAGAGCTTCCTGATGAGCGCATGATGCTGACACTCGGTATGTTCGGAGAGGGTGATTTCTTTGATCTGAAGGGTGTGATCGAAGAGCTGACAGAGAAGCTTGGATTTGCAAAGGAGATTAACTACGAGCCAACCTCTGAGCATCCATTCTTACATCCGGGACGTCAGGCAAATATCACGAAGGGCAAGCTTCCGGTTGGTTATCTTGGACAGCTTCACCCGGAGGTTGTTGAAAACTATGGTATGAAGAATGAAGTCTATGTCGCAGTTCTTGACATGCAGACTGTTACGATGCTTACGACATTTGACAGAAAGTACGAAGGCATTGCGAAGTTCCCAAGTGTTACACGAGATCTGGCGCTTGTTGTGGATAAGAAGGTATTTGTTGGCGAGATCGAGAAGGTCATCAAGAAGTGTGGCGGCAAGATGTTAGAGAGCTACAAGCTGTTCGATGTTTATGAGGGCGCACAGGTGGCACCGGGCAAGAAGTCCGTTGCATACTCACTTGTGTTCCGTGACAAGACAAAGACTTTGACCGATGCGGATGTCAATCCGGTTGTAGAGAAGCTTCTTGCAGAGCTTTCTAAGATGGGTATCGAAATCCGTGCATAATAACATAGTTCTGCGTGCAGAATTTTATGGAGCAGATAA
>DJEI01000087.1:252-4942 GCA_002431865.1 Lachnospiraceae bacterium UBA5902 | reverse complement strand
ATAAAAATGAATGAAATTAAATTAAGTGATTTTAATTATGAATTGCCACAGGAGCTGATCGCACAAGATCCGCTCCTGAAGCGAAGTGATTCCCGGCTTATGGTGTTGAACCGTGAGAACGGTGGGATCGAGCACAGACATTTTTCGGATGTGATAGAATACTTGAATCCGGGCGACTGTCTGGTTATCAATGATACAAAGGTTATTCCAGCCAGACTGATTGGCGTCAAGGAAGATACAGGGGCATCCATTGAGGTGCTGTTGTTGAAGCGCCACGATGATAAGGTATGGGAGACACTGGTTAAGCCGGGGAAAAAGGCACGTGTGGGTGTCCGTATTTCCTTTGGTGAAGGCAAATTGGTCGGTGAGGTCATCGACATTGTCGAAGAGGGCAATCGTCTGATCCGTTTTGAATACGAAGGAATCTTCGAGGAAGTGCTGGACGAGCTTGGACAGATGCCGCTTCCGCCGTATATTACACACCGTCTGGAGGACAAGGATCGTTATCAGACGGTTTATGCGACACATACCGGTTCGGCAGCCGCGCCGACGGCAGGCTTGCATTTTACGAAAGAACTTCTTGCGCAGATCAAGGAGAAGGGCATCAAGATTGCAAGAGTGACTTTGCATGTCGGTCTTGGTACATTCCGTCCGGTGAAGGTTGAGAATATTTTAGAGCATCATATGCATAGCGAGTTCTATGTGATCGACGAGGAAGCAGCCAATACGATTAATGAGACGAAGGCAAATGGTGGCAAGATTGTTTCGGTTGGTACGACGAGTACACGTACACTGGAGACGGTTGCGGATGAGAACGGACATGTGCGTGCCTGCAGTGGATGGACGGATATCTTTATCTATCCGGGATATAAATTCAAGGTGGTTGACCGCCTGATCACGAATTTCCATCTGCCGGAATCCACGCTGTTGATGCTGGTTTCTGCATTGTATGACCGTGAGAAGATTCTCGAAGCATATAAGATTGCCGTGGAGGAGAAGTACAGATTCTTCTCATTTGGAGATGCTATGTTGATTCTATAATACGTTATAGAGAAAATGATTTCAGGCTATGATAAAAGTAGCAGCTATGAGAGAAACAATATGAAAAGAAATGGAGGAAAAAGTTATGAGTCGTTTGAAGCAGGCAGTGAAGATGCTGCGGTATAACTTTTCCTCCATTGCTTTTTTTGAGATCGTTTACCGGGTATTGTCACTGGCAATTCTGACACCGGCGATGTATGGACTCCTCAATGTGTCTATGGATATCGCTGGCGTTTCGTATCTGTCATCCGGAACAATTTACCGGTATATGCGTTCGCCGATTACCTATGTCACATTTTTGCTGATTTTGATTCTGATTGCATTCTTCCTGCTTATTAACTTGTCGGGAATTATTTACAGTATGGAAGCCTCCGTGCGGCGGGAAAAGCTGAATTCGATGGATATTTTGCTGCATGGAATCGGAAATGCCTGCCGGAGTCTGGCACCGAAGAATCTGCTCACACTTGGGTATGTATTGTTTGTTCTGCCATTCACATATTCGCTGACATTGTCAGGCACGCTGCTCGGTTTGAAACTGCCAGAATTCCTGACACATTTTCTGAAAAATTATAAGTTCGGAGTGATGGGGGGACTTGCAATCTACCTTGTGCTCTGCCTGACCTTCTTCAAAGAAATTTTTACGCTCAATTATTTTGTCCTGTATAAGGTTAGCTATAAGCAGGCGCGCCGTATGAGTAAGCAGGCGATGAAACGGCATGTATTACTTATGATGATCGGTGTCATTGCATTAAACCTGGCGATTGCTGTCATTGCGGTGCTGCTGGAGGGTGCATTTGCAGCGGGAATCTCAAAGGTTGTGTTTAGCCTGATTTCGAACAAAACGGTTGTGACGGTGATTGATACGATCTTCCGTGTCGCGACGGTGATTCTTTATGTGTTGATTGTCATAGTGGCAACGCCGCTGATTCATGCATATATCTGTGCGCATTTCTATGAGCGTGAAGGTGATATGGATTATGAGGAGTTCAAGAATCTTCATGTGAATAAGATTCAGGAGCGGGAGGATAGGATCCTTCTCAGTCGTTCACGCAAGAAACAGCGTACATTTTTGGCTTCTATCGTTGCGTTCGGTCTGATCCTGAATGGCTGCTATGTGTATCTGTCAACCAACAATTATATGTCCTTTCGTATTGCGTATCCAACGAATGCATCGGTCACAGCACATCGTGGAGATGATGCAAATGCACCGGAAAATACGATGCCGGCATTTGAGAAGGCGGTGGAAGCTGGGGCGGATATTATCGAGCTGGATGTACGGCAGACGAAGGATGGCGTGTATGTGATCATGCATGACGAAAGTTTGAATCGTACGGCGAATGTCAAACATAAAGTTGGTGAAGTGGATTATGATTACATCAGCAAGCTGGATGTCGGAAGCTGCTATGATTGGGCGTATGATGGCACGCGGATTCCGACGTTGGAGGAAGTGTTGATTTTTGCCAAGGAAAATGATGTATTCCTGAATATTGAGTTAAAACCAGCAGATACGGATCAGAATTATGTGCAGGGAATTGTGGATTTGCTGCATGAATATGATTTTGTAGATCAGTGTATGCTTGGCTCGCAGAGTGTCGCAGCGTTACGCGAGGCAAAGGAATTGGATCCTGATATTTCAACGCTCTATATTATGACGATGGCGTTTGGCAATTTCGCAGGAATGCAGGGAATCGATGGGTTCAGCATCAAACACACATATATCAGCAACAACATGGTAAGCCGGATTCATGCAAAAGGAAAGAAGATTTACGCGTGGACGGTAAACAATGAGTCAGACATCAAAGATCTGCTGCTGTTGGATGTGGACGGAATTATCACGGACGATCCTGCAAATACAAAGAAAATCATATCCAATGCAAATGATTCCATCATTGAGGACTGGATGAAGCGGTTGATTTATAAATACTAAATTGGTTCTGAAAAAGACCGATTGCAATATGCAAAAAGGCTGCCGGATGTGGCAGCCTTTTTGCTATGGAGACGAGGAAAATGCACGCATTTATTCGGTGCGTATCTTGGATGTAAAATAATGATACAATCAATTTATAGTTTGTAAAATGCAGTAATCAGAGCGGTTAAAGCCGTGTAATCATCCTTGTGCATCAGCTCGCTTGCAGAGTGCATGGCAAGAACCGGAATACCGATATCGCATGCGCGCATTGGCAGGTAGGAGGATACGATCGGACCAAGTGTCTGCCCGCCCGGCATGCCGGAACGGTTGACGGTGCGCTGCAGGGCAATTCCGCTTGTGCTGCACAGATCAATGATGCAGGCACCAGACTCACTGTCACATACATAGCGCTGACTGGCACTTGATTTCAGAACAGCACCTTTTCCGGGAACAACCATATTGGTGATGTCAGATTTCTCACAGTAATTTGGATGTGTCGCATGTGCGACGTCCACGGATAGATAGAATCCATCTTCAATCAGTGAAAGCTGGCTGGCTGCGGTCAGACGCTTTACAATGTCCGAGAGCAGCATGCTGTCGGCACCCTGCTTCGACCGGCTTCCGATCTCTTCGTTGTCGAAGAGCGCACCGATGCAGAGTGTATTGGAAGGTTCTGCGTCTGCCAGTCCTTCTAAGATGGCGCAGACAGAGGAGATATTATCAATACGTGGACTTGTCACAAATGTATCGTGGATGCCAACGGTCGTTGGGACATCGCAGATGTACAGGTATAGATCAAAGTCCAGAATATCTTCTGGGCGGGCATTCAGTTTTTCTGCTACATAAGAAAGCAGGAAATGGGAATCCGGATTGTTCTGCTTAACTCCACTATTTGATGGATTTTGAGTATCTTTAGGGAGGTGACTACCTGACTGGTAGCTGGAATCCCCTGTTGATGCAGCCATATCTACGATCGGAATCAGTTCTTTTTGCACATCCGGCTCTCCTTCTTTGCCACCGCGTTTCAGATGTGGAGCAAGATTCGGAATGATAGCAACCGGTTTTTTGGAATCAAACAGACGGACTTCCGGGTGGAAGCTTGTATCGCCTTTCAAAATGACTTTCCCGGCGAGTCCGAGTGGACGGTCAAACCAGGTTTCTTTGATGAGCCCGCCGTAAGGCTCGACATTTATTTGCAGATATCCCTGCTTTTTTAATTCCGGATTCGGTTTTACCTTGAGCATCGGGAAGTCCGTATGGGCGCAGGCAATGCGCACCTGTGTGCTCTGTGCACCTTTGACGAACGGAATTACGATTGAAGAAAATGGGGCAAGGTAATATTTGCCAGAGGCAAGCTCGGCGAGATTTTCTCGGTCGGATATCTGTGTGAAGTTATGTGCATCTAAATATTCTTTGGCGAGGGCGGCAACGTGGAACTGGGTTTTGCCGTCCTGTAAGAAACGTAATAATGTTTTCATGTGATGATCTCCTTTTGGAAAAGTGTGAAATATACTGTGATTTGGATATATAGTTGTATCAGCATCTGCCACTATACGATGTAATGAAACTAAGGAGTACTAGATGTTCTGAAAAGTTGTATTGAGAGCATACGCAACCGCCGCGCGGGTATTGCCCCCCCTCGCTTTGCTCGTCGGCAGGTTGTCGGGCACATCCTGATTATGAACTTCGTTCATAAGTGCCCTCCGCTCGCCATCCGTGGCTCAGTGGCGGCTTGTTTGA
>DJEI01000087.1:0-218 GCA_002431865.1 Lachnospiraceae bacterium UBA5902 | reverse complement strand
ACATCGTGTTCAAACATTGCTGGGAATGTACAGAACATCAAGAACTTCTAAGTTCCAAACATATGTATATTGCCAGATACTGATAGAACTATATATATCCAAATCATAGTATGTTTCGAAATCGTGTGGTTCATGTATGTAGTATAGAGAGTTCCTTGAGAGATTGCAAGGCTGGGAGGGAACTTTTGTCGGGGGAATGGGCGTAGAGAAAAGCTTCC
>DJEI01000088.1:247-20596 GCA_002431865.1 Lachnospiraceae bacterium UBA5902 | reverse complement strand
GCTTCCCGGGGAGAAAACCCACGCGGTGGGCGTGGAGCGGGGGGGAGAGAGTCGGAAAAACCCGGAGATGATGCGTGAGGATGATAAATTGTTGGGAAAATGGGCGTAGAGAGAAGCTTCCCAGGGAGAAACCCCACGCGGTGGGCGTGGAGCGGAGTAGAGAGTGGGAAAAACCCGGAGATGATGCGCGAGGATGAAGGTTTACCGGGGGAATGGGCGTAGAGAAAAGCTTCCCGGGGAGAAACCCCACGCGGTGGGTGTGGGGAGCTGCAGAGAGCAGGAAAAGCCCAAGTATGGCTTGTGCATATGAGATGGGGCAAGTATAATGAAAATTGAAAGGAAGCTACAATGAAAAAGATTAAAACAACTCTGAAATATATAGTCGTCTGTTTGCTCATCACACTTTCGTTCGTGGGATGTGCAATTGGGCAGAACACAGCAAATAATTCGACCACGGCTGCCATAGAAGCGCAGGCAGATACACAAAATGTGGACGAGCAGGATATTGTGGAAACAGGGAACACTGCCGCAACGAATTCAGAAGCGCAGGATATAACGGAGAATTCTGACACGCAGGATAAAGACTCACAGCCGGATGCACAATCGGAGAACGGACTTCTGCGTGCAATCCAGAAGGGAACCTCAGTTTCGCTTACGGACATTCCGGTCTATGGCGGAACGCCATATATTCAGCTTGAGAATAATATACCGGATTTTACAGACGAAGAGAAGAAATGTACGGAAGCATTTGAGCAGTACAGTGATCTGGACCCGCTTGGGCGGTGCGGGCAGGCATATGCGAACATCTGCCCGGAATTACGACCGACGGAACCGCGCGGCGAGATTGGAGATGTGCGTCCGAGTGGCTGGCATACGGTAAAATATAATGATCTCATTGATGGAAATTATCTCTACAACCGCTGCCATCTGATCGCGTACTGCCTTGCCGGTGAGAATGCAAATGAGAAGAATCTGATCACTGGGACAAGATACCTGAATATCGAAGGGATGCTTCCGTTTGAAGAGATAGTCAATGATTATGTGGATGAGACTGGAAATCATGTGCTGTACCGGGTAACGCCAATCTTTGAAGGGGATAATCTGGTTGCTTCCGGCGTGGAGATGGCGGGATGGTCCGTCGAGGATGAAGGAGCCGGAATCTGTTTTCATGTGTACTGCTATAATGTACAGCCGGGAATCAGGATTGATTATGCGGATGGCACAAGCTGGCAGTCTACTGTCGATGATTCAAGCAGTCAGAATGAAACGGCACAGACATATATTCTGAACACGGACACAAAGAAGATTCATCGTCCGACCTGTTCAAGTGTTGGTCAGATGAATGAGAAAAACAAGAAGAACTATGAGGGAACGGTGCAGGAGTTAGAAAATATGGGGTATACCCCGTGTAAGAAATGTAATCCGTAAAACAATATGCAAACAAACCGCAAATGTGTGTAAAACAAACCGCAAATTAGTTGTTGCGGGAAACGAGCCATGCTATAATGATGTATATTTTTATAACGATACATCTATACATGAAGAGGGTAACATGAGATGCTTTCGGATGTAGGATATGAAATGGCTTACACATACATTTAAATTAGACATACAGAAAGAGAGAAGATTATGAAATTATCAAGAATCCATGGACTTTCTGGCGAGGTGACAGTGCCAGGTGACAAGTCCATTTCACACAGAAGTATTATGCTTGGCTCGATCGCAAAGGGCAATACAGAGGTAGAAGGATTCCTGCAGGGGGCTGACTGTCTGTCTTCGATTGCCTGCTTCCGCAAGATGGGTGTCGAGATCGAGAATAACGGAGATAAAGTGCTGGTACATGGTCGGGGGCTTAGAGGCTTAAAAACACCAGATTCTATTCTGGATGTTGGAAACAGCGGAACGACAACGCGTCTGATCTCGGGTATCCTTGCGGCGCAGCCGTTTGTGTCAACCATCAATGGCGATGCGTCGATTCAGAAACGCCCGATGAAGCGGATCATCACACCACTTTCACAGATGGGCGCGGACATCCGAAGCTTACGCGGAAATGATTGTGCACCGCTTGAGATTCATGGAACGAACCTGCATGGCATTCATTACGACTCGCCGGTAGCTTCGGCACAGGTCAAATCAGCGATTCTGCTTGCCGGACTCTATGCAGATGGAGAGACGTCTGTGACAGAACCGGAAGTGAGCCGGAATCACACCGAGCTGATGTTTGAAGAATTTGGCGTGGATATCCGTACAGAAGGAAAGACCGTGTATGTGAAACCTGCAGAAGAACTGTATGCAAAGAAGGTAATTGTGCCAGGTGATATTTCTTCGGCAACATACTTCTTTGTGGCAGCAGCGATTACGCCGAATAGTTGTGTGACGGTGAAAAATGTTGGTATCAACCCGACACGGGATGGCATCCTTCGCGTGCTTTCGGATATGGGAGCGGATGTGACTGTCGAGAAGACATTGGGTGAGATTGGAGAGCCGACTGCCGATGTAACCGTCTGTACATCCAGCCTGAAGGGGTGCGTCGTGGGCGGCGAAGTGATTCCGACGCTGATCGATGAGATTCCGGCAATCGCGATTCTTGCCTGCTTTGCCGATGGTGAGACTGTCATCAAGGATGCAGCGGAGCTGAAAGTGAAGGAATCAAACCGGATTGATGTAATGGTAGATAATCTGAAGAGGATGGGCGCAGATATTGAGGCAACCGAAGATGGTATGATTATTCGCGGTGGCAGACCACTTCAGGGCGCGGTGATCGACAGCCATCTTGACCACCGGGTGGCGATGAGCTTTGCGGTTGCAGCCATGAATGCAGACGGTGAGACGGAAATCGCTGGCGCTGAATGCGTTGATATTTCGTATCCAGGATTCTATGAAGATATGCACAGGCTGGTGAAACTGTAGATTGGACAGACAAATAAACAGATAGAGCAGGTGTGCAATGCCAATACGCTTTGCGACCAAAATAAAAAGTTCGATGAAACGCGAATTGCCTCATCGAACTTTTTGTTTTTCAATGCAAGTTGTTACAAATATAACCGGACTGATCGTCGGTTGCTATTCAGCATCTGAATCCTCGGTTTTTTCTTTTGCAACTGCTTCCACTGACTTTTCGGAATCATCTGGCTCTTCGGTTGCTGCGTCCTCTGACTTCTCAGAATCATCCGGGTTGATTGTCACGTAATCACGGTTTGCATCTTCCATCTCAAGATCGAGATCGTCTGCAAACAGATCATCCTCTTCGATATCATCCTCGTTGTCAAAGATCTTTGGCATCTTATCTTTGATCGTTGTCTTTACTTTGTTGATTTTCTCATCAACATTGTTATCCTGATATACCTTAGACTCCTTGATCTTGTCCTTGAATGCATAGCACAGACCACCAACTGCGGCTGCGGCAACTGAAAATTTTACGACACCCTTAAAAAACTTACCCATGTCTGAATCTCCTTTTCCATAATTATCTATATTTTACCACGATTATATAAAGACTATTCTAATACATGCAATAATAAAAAGCAAATGGAAATCTGCGGTTCACAGAAAGTTTAGAATTATTTCTTTGCCTTGCACGGTGGGATATGGTAGACTAGATTGTAGTAAAAAGACCGGAGGGTAATATAAAATGAAGAATTTAAAAGAATCTGAGAAGAATTTCCTTACCTGTGCGATTTTGATCGCACTTGTTGGAATAGCATTGATTTTCTTAGACCAAACTACATTAGGAATCCTGAGCATCATTGCGGCAGGCGTGTTTGTAGCAATCTTTTTCAAGATGGTGATCACGCGAAAAAAAGAGGAAAAAGAGGAAGAAAAAAAGCATGAGGACAGTAAGTGAGAATCGAAAGCAGTTTGAACAATGGACGCTGGATTATCAAAAGCAAAAAGAACAGGCGAACCGGTTATTCAGCCGGATTTCTACGTTTCGTATCCTGACATTTTTAATCGGTGCGGCTGGCTTAATTATTGGAATTACCGAAAAAGAAAAATCGTATGCGATGCTGCTGGTGATCGTCGGCGTATTGTTCCTGATCGGCTTTGCAGCACTTGTGAAATGGCACAGTGTTGTAGCGGAACGACAGGAGATGCTTACAGAAAAATGGGAGGTCTGCCGCCGGTATTGCAATCGTTTTACCGATGGCTGGCGGGAGTTTGAAGAGAAAGGAACTGTGTATCTGCGTGAGGACGATTGTGTTGCCGCAGATATTGATCTGCTTGGAGAAAACTCCCTTTACCAGATGGTTTCTGTCTGCCATACAGATAAGGGAAAACAGACATTTGCAGACCATCTTACTACGCGGTATATCGAGGAAAACGAACGGAAACAGCGACATGCAGCGATCGAAGAACTTTGTGAAAAAGCGGAATTTGCCGTAGAGTTTGAGACAGCCGGACGCAGGATGGAAGCGGAAAAAGAAAAGTTTGACGCGGAAGCGTTTGAAGATTTCTGCGGGGATGTGGCACAGGGCAAGCTCCCGGCATTTGCACATGTATTGCGGTTTTTGCTGCCAGTTTGTGAGATCGCGAGTCTGGTATTGTTTCTGACAGGTGCGATTTCCTATGGATATCCGCTTGTCGGATTTCTGGCATTGCTTGTGATTTCATGGCTGACCAAATTCATGACAGATGGAATCATTCAGCCGGTTTATTATGCAAGTACCGTGAGTGGAGAATACGAAGAAATGCTTTCCCTGATTGCAGGACAGTCTTTTCAGAGCGACGTGCTTGTAAAGATGAAGCAACATGCAGGCGGAGCAGCCGGAGCGGTCCGGGCGTATCATAAATTAAAAGCAATCAGTCAGGCATATAATATTTCTTTCAATCCATTAGTGCATCAGATCCTGTGTGGACTTTTCCTGTGGGATTATCAGCTTGCGGCGGTTGTTGCACGGTGGAAGAAAACATATGGGACACAGGTCGCCGGATGCTCGGGCATGATCGCGGAGCTGGAGGATCTGATGAGTTTTTCCGTGCTGGGAATGGTGCGGGAGACTGGAGAAGGGCAGATTGATTACACAGAGACAGAGGTTCATCTGGAGGGAACGAATCTGTATCACCCGTTGCTGCTGCCGGATCAGGCACAGGGCAACGATGTAACACTTGGATCTGGTATCACGATTATCACGGGATCAAATATGTCTGGAAAGACAACCTTTTTAAGAACGGTTGCCATCAATCTGGTGCTTGCTTATCTTGGCGCACCGGTCTGTGCAGAAACATTGAAAGCGTCTTATATGCGCATTTTTACATCTATGCGGGTAAAGGACGATGTTGCGCATGGTATCTCTACCTTCTATGCGGAGATTCTCCGGATCAAGGAGATGGCTGGCTATCGCAAGGAGGAAAAGCCAATGCTTTGTCTGATCGATGAAATTTTCAAGGGAACCAATTCCGCAGACCGTATTGTCGGTGCGAAGGAGGTCATCACGAAGCTTGCGGGACCACGGTGCATGACAGTTGTGTCAACCCATGATTTTGAACTTTGCAGCATCACGGATAAGAACCGGACACCGGCGGTAAACTATCATTTCCAGGAATATTATGAGGGGGATGAGCTGCGGTTTGACTATAAGATCCGCGATGGCAGATGTACAACGACAAATGCGCGGGCAATCCTTCGGATGGCGGGCTTTGAGGTTTGATGCTTTGTGAAATATTGTACAATTTTGATAAAAAAGAAGCTTCCATTTGTCGAAAACGCTTTGTCAATTATGCACAATGCCAATTATGAATTATTGACAAATCGAAGGTTGACTTTGTCGCGTATTTTGTTATAAAATCGAAGTAGTGAAATTTAATTACAAGGGGGTATATGGCAATGGCGTTACCAGCAAATATTACCGCAGGATCAGACAGCAATGTCCTTACAATTGCGGCATCAAATAACAAAGGACTGTTGATTCGTTTCCTGAATGAACAGGTAGAAGATGGCTTTTATGCATTGGTTATCGACTATTTAAAGGATAGCAATTTTGACCTCAAGAACATGATGGTTGATGACGATGTAAAGGCACAGTGTACAAAGCTTTATGAGTTGGGTGAGTTTGTAGATACCAACATCAAGGCGACAGGACGTTATGAGATTGAAGAGTGGATTGAACCATTGTTCAAGTTTGTATATGGCGATATCGATCCGCTGGATGTGGATGCTCCAATCAGCACATCCGGTATTTATCGTTACAGCATCTGGCTGATCTATTTGTATCAGAGAGAGTGCTTCAGTGATGCGATGCGTCTGATCGGTGAGCGTATTGCACCATTGCTGATCAATCTGAGCTATCAGATTTTAGAGGATGATGACAGACCGAAGAATTTTGATAAGGCAATTATGGGTTATCTCGATCTGATCAACGTTATTATGGAGATGGGACTTCCGGCAGGCGATGCAAATTCGGATGCATACATGAACAATCTGGAAGTATTGTTTGATTATGTAGTAGAAGATCCACATGTAGGAAATGATTATAAGATCCAGTTCTCAATCGGACTGTTCAACGCATATATTCACAACAAGGAATACAGCAAGGCATTTGAGTTTTACGGATTGAATGCAGAGTATATTCCAATTGACAATATGTCAGTCTATGAGAGCTTCAAGGAATTGATCCGCAACACGAATTCAGCAGCAGATACAACGGTGCTGAGCAGAAGTGTGATCAATGCAATCTCTAAGCAGGAGATTTATAACAAGCGTATTGATACATTGATTGCAGAGGTATCTTCTTTTGTAAGAAAGGTATATCTCTATATCGAGAACGAGCCAAACATGAAGAAGAATCTGCAGATTCTTGGTGCAGGTGCTTCTTTAAGTGACAAGCACAACATCTTCGAAGGTTTGTACGAATATAACCTGGTGTTCTATGAGTGTGGAATTAAGGATCTGGTAAACCAGGATAACTCAAACAAGTCATGGGAAGAAAAGTACGAGATTCTCGATCTTCTCTATACAACATTGAATGTTATCTTTGATGGTTACAATGTATATGAGATTTCGAACAAGATTGAGCATCAGTATGTAGAGCTTACATGGATTGGAAATTATGTCAACGCGAATCCTTCTCTGCTCAAGCTGTTTTTCAGTGTGAAGGAGAAGATTAAGGCATTTAAGGTTCGTAAGAATTCTATCCTAGAGAAGTCCAAGACAAACTACGAGATCAAGCAGATGATCGATGATCGTCAGAAAGCACTCGTATTTATGACAGCAGAAGATATGATTTGCAACGGTCTGAACAGTGGCAGAATCAATATTATCAACAACAACTATGATCCAAAGATCGCAGAGAAGCAGTTGATCAAGACCTATGCAGAGATTGTGGTTCCTGCGAAGTACAAGAAGGCAGAGGCACCACAGTCTGGTGGTAAGTTCTTCGGTAAGAATTCTGGACCTGCGATGGATCCAGATCTGCAGAAGCTGTTATCTGACACAAAGATGGAGGAGATGCTCCTGAAGTCTGAGTGGCTGTGGAACCAGTATGAGGACAAGGGAAATGATCAGCAGACACCAGAGGAAGCTACATACAGCGTTGTATGCCTGATCAAGGTAGTAGAAAAGCTCCTTGACAGAAAGGGTGGAAGCTCTTCTCGTTCAGAATCCTCTCCGAACAAGAAGGTCATCATCACAAAGACAGGTAAGGTTATCGAGTTATCAGATGAGGGTGCACAGGCACAGAACAATAATACAACACTTCAGCCAACTGTGATCGAGAACCTGAACAACATCATCGTGACATTGAAGGACAAGTCCGATGCAAATGTAAAGTATGTACAGGCGTATGTAAATGACTGGTTGAATTCCGTTGTAGATGCGAAACTGGATAAGAACTCTATGCTGCAGTTATATGAAGCAGAAGAACTTCGTAACAAGACATTGACGGTTATTAAGAAGCTTCGTGCAGATCTTTTGTAATCAGACCACAAAAAAACTTTATTATAAAGCGGGAGGTATCTTACGGATACCTCCTAATTTTATTCTGGATACCTGTGAACAGGAGTCGATTGAAACATGGCAGAAAAAAGACAACGAATCAATGTAAATATTTATCGTGTCAGCCACAATGCGGAGGAAAGCCAGTATATATTTGATGTGGAGGAGGAACTGAAAAAGCTTCCGAAAAGTCCGGGTGTCTATATTATGCACAGCAAGAATGATGATATCCTCTATGTGGGAAAGGCGGTAAGCCTGCACAGCCGGGTGAGGCAGTATTTTCAGACCGGACATGGACACGGCGGCTCTGCGAAGATCGCAAAAATGGTGTCGCAGATCGCGTATTTTGAATATATCGTGACAAGCTCTGAGATGGAAGCACTTGTGCTGGAATGCAATCTGATCAAGGAATACCGCCCGAAGTATAACACGATGATGACCGATGACAAAGGTTATCCGTATATCCGCGTGACGGTGGAGGAAGCTTTCCCGCGGTTTTTGTACAGCCATTCTATGAAGCGGGATCATTCCAAATATTTCGGACCATACACCAATGCACGGGCAGTCAAGGATATCCTGGAATTGATCAATAAGCTCTATCATCTGCGTACCTGTAACCGCAGACTGCCGCAGGATATCGGGAAAGACCGTCCATGCCTGTATTACCAGATCGGGCAGTGTAAGGCACCTTGCAATGGGAAGATCAGTCAGGAGGATTACGGCAGACAGGTGCAGGCGGCGCTGTCGTTCCTGAATGGAAATTATAAGGAGATACTGGCGGAGCTGCAGGAGCAGATGCGGGCGCAGGCAGAAGAGATGGAGTTTGAGAAGGCGGCTGAGACAAGGGATCTGATCGAGAGCATCCGGCATATCGAGAATAAGCAGCAGATGAATAAGGCGTCCGGCGAAGACCGGGATGTTATCGCATGTGCATCAAACGACAAGGATATTGTTGTAACAGTATTCTTTGTGCGTGATGGTAAACTGCTTGGACGGGAAAATCATCATATGAACGGCAACAGCAAAGAACGGATGTCGGAGGTGTTGGCGGCGTTTATCAAGCAGTTTTATTCGGGAACACCATATCTGCCGAAGGAGATTTTAGTGCCGGAGGTACCGGAGGAACAGGAAATCATAGAAGCGTATTTGAGTGAACGACGGGAATCGAAGGTGCAGATCCTTGTGCCACAGAAGGGCGATAAGAAAAAAATCTTAGATCTTGCAGCGGAGAATGCGAGACTGGTATTGGCGCAGGATATGGAGCGCGTGAAGCGGCAGGAGAAACGGACGGTCGGTGCGGCAAATGAGATTGCAGAACTTCTTGGAATCCCATCCGCCAACCGGATGGAGGCGTATGATATCTCCAATATCTCCGGTGTGTTGTCAGTTGCATCAATGGTTGTGTTTGAGCAGGGAAAACCGAAGAAAAATGCATACCGGAAATTCCGGCTGCGTACAGTAAATGGACCAGATGATTATGCATCTATGAAGGAAGTACTGTCCAGACGATTCACAGATGAGAAGATGGATGTTTTGCCGGATGTCATCATGATGGATGGTGGTAAAGGGCAGGTGAATGTTGCGTTGATGGTATTAGACAGTCTGGGACTTGACATTCCGGTATGCGGTATGGTAAAAGATGATAACCATAGGACAAGAGGATTATATTACAACAATGTGGAAGTGAAGTTTCCGAAAGGCAGTGAAGCAATGCTGATGGTGACGGCATTGCAGGATGAAGCACATCGTTTCGCAATTGAATATCATCGGCAGCTCCGCAGTAAAAATCAGGTACATTCCGTGCTCGATGAGATACCGGGTGTCGGTGAGAATCGGCGGAAGCAGCTACTCAAATATTTCGGTGAGATACGGAAGATCAAGGAAGCGACGATCAGCGAGCTTGCAGAAGTGCCGGGAATCCCAGAGTCCATTGCGAAGAATGTGTATGAATTTTTCCATGCGGAATAAACGGTCTAACCAGTATTAGAAAAGAGACAAATAATGACTTAGGAGAACACGATATGTTTCAGAGATTTTTTCCAAACGAATATTACGACAGCACCTATCATATTGATTTTCAGGCATTCTATGACAAAGGATACCGCGCAGTGCTGTTCGATGTTGACAATACACTGGTGGAGCATGACGCACCAGTCAATGCGCGCGCAAAGGCATTGATACGGAAATTAAAGGATATGGGATACGGGGTCTGCTTCGTGTCGAACAATGACGAGGAACGCGTGAAATCCTTCAACGAACAGGTTGGAGCGACATATGTATATAAGGCAGGAAAACCTTCGGCAAAAGGTTACGTGCAGGCAATGCAGAAGCTTGGTACTGACCGGACGAATACGTTATTTGTCGGAGACCAGATCTTTACCGATATCTGGGGCGCGAACAATGCACAGCTTTACAGTATCTTAGTGCAGCCGATTGCAAAGCATGAGGAAATTCAGATTGTGCTGAAACGAATCCCGGAAAAATGGGTGCTGCACAGCTATTTGAAGAAACATACGTTACAGACGGGAAAGTAAATAAGAGTGTGATTGACAAAAAGAAAAAGACGCGGAAAGCGTCTTTTTCTTTGGGTTAATTTATATTTATCAGTAAAATAATTAAGCAAGTTTATTAACAGCAAGTGTTAAACGGGAAATCTTTCTTGAAGCGTTGTTCTTGTGGTAGATTCCCTTTGAAGCAGCCTTGCTGATCTCAGATGTAGCAACCTGAAGTGCAGCTTCTGCAGCAGCCTTATCGTTTGCCTCGATAGCAGCCTCAACCTTCTTAACTAAAGTCTTAATCTTAGACTTGATCATTTTGTTTCTTAAAGTCTTTGTCTCGATAACAAGAATTCTCTTCTTTGCGGATTTGATATTAGCCAAACCTGACACCTCCATAAAATATTATAATCGTTTAAGTTTATATAATTATCACTTTGGTCAAGACACGAACAATCCGTCCACACCACTAGACAGACTGGACCAGTGAAAATTTCTAATTGTGTTCACACACAAACCATAGGATAGCAAAAAGCCATTTTTCTGTCAATACTTTTTGATGAAAAATCCTGTAAAAAACTAAATTTTAGCTTGCAGAATAGTCCTGAATCATCTTATCGTAATCCGCGATTGGCATAGGTTTTGCAAACAGGAAGCCCTGACCGATTTCACAGTTGATGGAACTGAGCATTTCCAGCTGCTCGACGGTCTCAATACCTTCACTGACGACACGGATATCGAGGGTGTGTGCCATCTCGATGATACTGCGCAGGATGCTGATTGCATTTTTGTCGTTTGTCGTTGACCGGGACAAGAAATCATGATCAAGCTTGATGACATCGATCGGCAGATCCTTGAGCAGCGTAAGGGAAGAGTAGCCAGTTCCGAAATCGTCCATGTTGATGATGAAATCCATCGATTTCAGCTTGTTCAACACATCGATCATCTGTGAGTAATTCTCAGAGAAAATGCTCTCGGTGATTTCGAATTCCAGATAATGATGTGGAATGTAGTATTTCTCAACAATCTCCTGTACCTTCGACAGGAAGTCCGGATGCGCCAGCGTTACCCGTGACAGGTTCACGGAGAACGGAATGACGTAGATGTCGGAATCGAGATACCGGCGGATGGACTTGCAAGCCTGCTCGAGCATGAAACAGTCAATCTGATAGATGAAACCGTTCTTCTCGAAGGATGGGATAAAGGCTGCCGGTTCCAAAAATCCCTTGGAAGGAGATAACCAGCGCACCAGAAGCTCGCCGCCGATAAGGCTCTTAGATGCAATATCGTACTTTGGCTGTACATATGCACAGAATTCGTTGTTCTCAAGGGCACCGTGGATGCTGTTCTCAAGCTGTGCATCGTTCAATACCTTCTTGTGGTATTCGTCATCATAGAACGCATATGATACGCCGGTTGAAGCATCGATGGACTTGCCTGCCATCATTGCACGGTCGACTAAGCGGTTGATGCTGTAGCTGTGCATTGTTTCGTCGATGATCAGAATTCCGGTCGTGAAGTCTACGACGAACCGGTCCTGAATGGCAAGGCATGCATCATGCACCTCTGCCTTGATGTTGTTGAAGATGGACATAAACTGATCTTCTGCCTTGTAGTGGATCAGCATGATGTAGGTATCACTGATGACGCGGGCAAATGTCTCACCTTCCTGCATATATTTGTTCAATACATCTGCGACTGCCTTGAGCGTTTGATCGCCCACATTATGACCATAGGTTTCGTTGATGTATTTGAAGTTCTTGATGTTAAAGTAAAACATAACATAATCGGTATCCGGGTTGTCGTTTAAGATCGCCTGTGCATCGACCTTGAACTTCTCGAAGTTTCCATATCCGGTTACAATATCGCGGTAAGAAGCCTCGGCAATGCGTTTTTCGATGTTGATGTTCTGCTCGAGTTCCTTGCGGAGCTGTTCTGCCTTTGTCTCTTTGTGCGCGGAGGTCGAAATCAAAAATGTATGACTGCCGGAACTCCAGTTGATCGTTGTCATATGGACATCCAGCGGCTCGTCGAGCGTGCGATTGTGCTTAATACAGCCAACAGTAGGATTACTGTCAGAGATCTTATGTACCGGACAATCACGGCAAGGCCCGCTTTCCTGCTGCAGGCAGGCGTAGCATTTGCTGTTTAAGGCAAGCTTTGGGAAATATTCCCGTGCACATTCGTTGAAATACATGACGTCGTAGGAATCCTTGTCGACAACGACCATAGGATTCTGTACGAGATTAAACGCCTTGATCGTATCATCACGCAGTAGTGACATCGCACGGTTTGCCTGTTTTGTCTTGATCGCCTCTCCGAACAGACGGAAGATCTGCTTAAATGCGGTCAATGTCTGCGCGTTCCATGTGACATCTTTGTCCATGGAATAGAAGCTGATAAAGCCGACCCGTTTGCCGTTTGTATTGATATCGCACTGCATGAGCTTGCGGATGCCTTCCGCATACGGGTTCATGCTTGCGGTGTTTGTCTTAATCAAAGATGTATCGGAGGAATAGGTAATGCCGTCCGTTCCCATCGCAGATAATTCTTCCAGAATCGCGGCAGGAGTATGCTGGCGGAGCACCATATCGTTGGTGATGCCCTTTTTGCACCATTGATGCGTACAGTCAACGAAGCTCTTGTTGTAGCTGTATTCCCAGATGCTGATCTTGTCGATGGCGTAGTGCTCGCCTACGATTGCCATCGCTTGTTCGATCGCAGTGTAGGTATTGGTGCTGGCAAACAGCGTAGAAAGCAGGGAATCCAAAAGAGCAGAGGCTCCTGTTTCTTTTGCTGTCGGTTCCAAACGATCATTTTCGTACTCTCCACGTTCCATATCATCGGCATAGAAGAAGTAGCCGTTCTTGCCGTTTAACTTCGCCTGATACAAGGCGGTATCTGCATTTTCCAGCAGGACGTTATATGGAATCTGCTGGTTGGTTGCGGCGATACCGATACTGAGAGTGACCTTGCAGTCGTGCTGGTAAAGCTCACGCAGACGATCGGCAATCATGGCTGCTTTTTCGCTTGCAAGCTGGGTATCTAACACATTGGACAAAAATACACAAAATTCATCGCCGCCGAGACGCCCGGCAATGCCATAATCACCTTTGAATTCCTGTAAAGTTTTTGCGATATCGACGATGACCTCGTCGCCCTTTAAATGTCCAAATGTATCATTGATCTTTTTGAAATCATCAATATCAACCAGCATCAGAACCTGATAGCTGTTTCCGTTTAATTCACGCAGGGATGCCTGGATTTTGCTCTCGGTTGTTGCTTTGTTGTAAAGTCCGGTCATCTGATCGGTCTCTGCACGGATCAGCAGCTTTTGCTGTTCCACCTTCTGGGTGTGGATATTCCGGAGCAGACCAACGACACGAAGCGGTGTTCCCTCCTCATCGTAGATGGTGGAAAACGTGGAGAAGTACCATTGGAAACCACCATTTTTCGTATTTAATTTGAACTCTGTTGAATGATATTCTGTGCCGGCTTTTGCCAGATAAAACAGCTCCTCGATCGCGGACTGTGTATCGTAAGAGACAAGCCCCATCTTGAGCATATTTTCCGTCGGGTTCTCAATCACGGATTCACCTTCAAAGATATGGTTGAACTTTTCGGCAAAGGTGATCGTATCGGTTGCGATATCATATTCGTAAGGAAGTTCCTCGGAGATGTCAGAGATGATCAGATATTTCTGTTCTTCGAGCATCGCCTTTGTCTCGGCAATTTTCAGACTTGTAATATCTGACATAACGAGGTTTACAACCGGGAAGCCCTGTTCCTCGGAACCGGAGCGGGCAATGACTGCATTGACCCATTTGATATTGCCATCCGCACACTGGATCCGGAAGTTCATGATCTTGGAATTCTCCTCGTTCTCCGTCAGGTCAGCAAGTGCGTCAATCACGAGTGCCAGATCCTCGCTCAGGACGAGCTGCAGCGTGCTTTTTCCGAACTTCTCCCTGTAGTCGTGCTCGGAGTAGCCACACATATCATAAAAGAAATTATTTGCCCACAAAAGGGAGAGATTGTTGTCTAACAGATGCTTGCTCACACCGCTCGGAACGGTATTTGCGAAAATCTCCAGATCGGTCTTGGCACGGACGGTTTCGCTCGCGGCATTTTCCAGATTCGTGATATCAGTAAAAACGCACTGTAATACGTCACGGCCATCGTTCAAAGAAAAGGCTTGTCCATTGCAAAGCACCGTAAGCACCGTACCGCTCTTCGTCACGATCCGGTGCTGGATACTGATCAGATTCGAGATACTTAACTGATAGTTCATGGAGGCAATCACTTCTGTGAAATCCTCCACATATAACAGATTATCCAGAGTACAGATCTTCCTGGACAATTCACGCGGAGAGTATCCGGTCATTGTACAAAGCCCCTGGTCAAAGTCCAGAATATTGTATGGTGCATCCGTCTCCAAGACAAATGTAGCCACGTCATTTCCATTTACAAAATTGCTTGATGCCATTATCGCCCCACCACCTCATGCTGTATAAAAAACTACTATTATTATAGTGGAAAACAGCATATGACGCAAGGCAAAAATGACGCAGAATTCCCGTGATATTGGACGTATTTATAAAATGGTTTCTTTACTTTGTATGGCGGAAATGGTAAAATAAATAAGCTTATAGGTTTTTAGGATTTTACAGGAAAAAGATAGAAATCAATTATTATGAAAAGAGAAGAATACAGAAAGTTTCAATGGCTGGCGAGTGTCTGCATTGCGGTGTTTATTTTGAGCTTTGCTGTATGCCTGCTGGCGTTCAACCGGAGTGTATACCGGTTTTCATCGACGGATTACCGCAATGGTGCGGCGGTGGAGATCAGCAAGGTGGAAGCAGAGCTTTATTATGGACAGATTGCAGATTCGTATTGTCAGTTTTTTACGGGCAGATACAGGATTGCAGGATATGAATTATCCGATACCAATGTGCATCAGTTGAACCGGCTGAAAGGGTATTACCGGTTGGCATGGATTTTATCAATTATGTCATTGGTTGGAATAATATACAGTTTCCGCAGGCTGTGGCGCAGGCGGGAGACGATGCCGTGCTTTTATGGCAGTGCAGGCGGCGCGTGTCTGGTGGCTCTTTTGATGCTGCGGATCGTGACATCAAAAAGAGAGGTCTATGCAGGGCTGCGCAATATGATATTCCGAGGTGATTACAGTTATTTCTCAACCGGAGATGTGCTGTGCAAGATACTGCCGGAAGCTTTTGCAAGGAATCTGGCATTGCTATATCTTGGCATAGTTGCCACCGAGATTTTCGTGTTTGTGATGATTCGTGTGTGTGTCCGTCTGGCGGGGCGGCCACACCGGTTTTAGATTTAGAGAAGGATATTTTTAAGGAGGGTTACAAAATATGAACAAACGACTGGAAGATTGGGTAAACTGGATTTTGTACGATGAATTGAAAAATGGGGTTATCAATGCACCGAAGCATCTGCTCGGAAACCATGATTATGGCGATGGACAGGTGATCACCGTATATCGTCCATATGCAGAGAAAGTCTGCGTCGTATCTCCGACGGGCAAAAACCGTGAGGAGATGGAATGCCTGGCAGATGGTTTCTATGGCTTTTACAGTGCAAAGAAGAAATATAAAGGAACAAAATACCGGATTGAGACAACCTATCAAGATGGTTCGACCGTTGTGACTGCCGATGCGTATGCGTTTGATTCGCAGATCACAGATTTCGATACGTATCTTTTTGCAGAGGGCAAGCACTATGATGTCTACGAAAAGTTTGGTGCGCATCCGATGACAATCGATGGTGTGAAGGGAACATACTTCGCAGTATGGGCACCGCATGCGAGACGTGTCAGTGTCGTTGGCGATTTTAATATGTGGGATGGCGCATTGAATCCGATGCAGATGATGCAGACATCCGGTATTTATGAGCTGTTTATCCCGGATGTGGCACCGGGGGCTGTCTACAAATATCAGATTCTCACAAGAGATGGTGAGATTTTATATAAGGCAGATCCATATGGAAACCAGTGTCAGGTAAGACCGGACAACGCGAATATCGTTGCGGATCTGACCGGGTATAAGTGGAAGGATACTGCATGGATCGAGGAACGGAGAAATCAGACACGAGAGACAGAACTCAAAAAGCCGATGGCAATCTATGAGTGTCATCTTGGCTCCTGGAAGAAGAAAATCGAGGATTCGGATTTTGGATTCTACACTTACCGCGAGCTTGCGAAGATGCTCTGCGATTATGTAAAGAAGATGGGATACACCCATGTCGAGCTGATGGGGATTGCAGAGTATCCATTTGACGGATCGTGGGGATATCAGGTAACAAATTATTATGCACCGACCAGCCGTTATGGCTCGCCGGAGGATTTCATGTATTTTGTAGATCACATGCATGCAAACGGCATCGGCGTGATCTTAGACTGGGTACCGGCACATTTCCCACGAGATGCACACGGACTTGGAAGATTTGATGGCATGCCGCTTTACGAGCACCCGGATCCAAGACGTGGCGAGCATCCGGACTGGGGAACCTATATTTTTGATTTTGGAAGAAATGAAGTATCAAACTTCTTAACTGCCAATGCATTGTTCTGGGTGGAAAAGTTCCATGTGGATGCATTGCGTGTGGACGCAGTTGCTTCTATGCTGTATCTGGATTACGGAAAGCAGGATGGACAGTGGCTGCCGAACAAGGATGGTGGAAATGAGAATTACGATGCAATCGAACTGCTCCGCAAGATCAACACGGTTATGGAAGAACGCAATCCGGGCGCGTTCCTGATTGCGGAAGAGTCTACGGCATGGGCAGGTGTCACAGCACCGGCAAGCATGAAGGGGCTTGGATTCCTGTATAAGTGGAACATGGGCTGGATGAACGACTTCTTAGAGTATATGAAGATGGATCCATATTTCCGTTCGTTCAATCACAACCGTCTGACCTTCAGTTTGTCATACACATACGCGGAGAATTATGTACTTGTAATCTCACATGATGAGGTTGTACATCTGAAATGCTCGATGCTCAACAAGATGCCGGGCTTTGAGGTAGACAAGTTCGCAAACCTGCGTACAGCATATGGATTTATGTATGGACATCCGGGCAAGAAGCTTCTGTTCATGGGACAGGAGTTCGGACAGCTTCGTGAGTGGAGCGAAGCGAGAAGTCTTGACTGGTTTTTATTAGAGCAGCCATTGCATAAGAAGATGCAGAAATGGGTTGCAGATCTGAACCATCTGTATACAACTTATGATGCATGCTACTACAATGACAACGATCAGATGGGATTCGAGTGGACGAAGGTCGATGATGCAAATACAAGTATTATCGCGTTTGTGCGCCGGGGAAAGACAGCGAAGAATCAGTTGCTGTTCGTGTGCAACTTCGTTCCGGTAGAACGCAAGGATTACTGGATTGGCGTTCCTTGTCTGACAGAGTATGAGGAAATCATCAATTCCGATGCGAAGATATATGGTGGTTCCGGCACAAAGAACGGTACGGTCAAGGCATTTGAAGAAAAATGTGACCGTATGCCATATGCAATCAGCATTGATATTGCACCGCTTTCAATGATGATATTCAAGTATGATTATGTAGATAAGAAGCCAGCCATAGCAAAGAAACCGACAGCAGCTAGGACTTCCACAGAGAAAAAGACGACGAAATAATGGCAGAAAGATATGAGTAAGAAAAAAGCAGAGATGAAAAAAGGCGGATTTGTGCGGGCAATCAGGAATATATTTTTGTTCCTGTTTGCATGTGCACTGCTGATCCTTCTTGGGTTGACAGGAATCTATATCTATGTTAAACATGATGTGAATCCCCGTCTGCTGACAGAAGAGGAGGCAACTGCACTTTCGGATGTGGACTGTATTATCATTCTGGGGGCATCTGTAAAGAATGGAGATACACCGAGTCCGATGCTGCGGGATCGACTGGATGAGGGGATTGCACTTTATAAAGCAGGCTGTGCGCCGAAGATACTGATGAGTGGTGACCACGGCAGCGAATATTATAATGAAGTCAGTGTCATGAAGAACTATGCGATCAAGCAGGGCGTTCCGTCCGAGGATATTTTTCTCGATCATGCGGGATTTTCTACTTATGAGAGTATGTACCGTGCCAGAGCAATCTTCGGTGCGGAAAAAGTTGTGATCGTTACGCAGAAATATCATTTGACGCGGGCGGTTTACAATGCAAAGAGTCTTAGTATGGATGCGTATGGTGTGGCAGCGGCACCGATCAATTATGGAGGACAGACCATACGGAATATCCGTGAGTATCTGGCAATCAGCAAGGACTTTGTTATGACGTTTATCAAACCGGAGCCGACTGTACTTGGTAACCCGATTTCCCTAGATGGAAGCGGGGATGTGACAAATGGTGCTGACTAGCTCAGCCTACAAGATAAATTGAGTGACGACGGATTGAAAAATGAATAGGTGGATTACAATTTGGCAATGAATAAATGAGTATATTACGTCACAGGCATTTACTGATTCGTAAGCAGACTATTGGAACACGCCAGCACTTAACGAGCTGCACCGGAAGTATGAAGGTGCAGGGAGTTTAGTGTCTGCTGCGTGTGGAAGTGAGCGAGAGCGTATCTGCGAAGAATCATGTAATGTCTGTGACGTATAAAATTGTTGGTATTGCCAAATTGTTATTAGATAAACATTCAAGAGGAGGAGCGAAGAGCGTGAAGATGATTTCATTGGAAGAAGAATTGAAGGGTAACGCGTACCCGGGCAGAGGTATCGTAATCGGAAAGTCACAGGATGGCAGGAAAGCGGTAACGGCATATTTCATTATGGGACGCAGCGTGAATTCACGGAACCGTGTATTTACAGAGACAGAGGATGGCATAAGAACAGAGGCAGCAGATCCTTCCAAGCTGACAGATCCACATCTGATCATCTATGCACCGGTGCGTGTATTAGGCAACAAGACAATCGTGACAAACGGAGATCAGACCGACACGATTTACGAGCTGATGGATAAGCAGCAGACATTTGAGCAGTCTTTACGCACGAGAGAATATGAGGACGATGCACCGAATTATACACCACGTATTTCCGGCATTATGCATGTGGAAAATGGTTCGTATAATTATGCAATGTCCATCTTAAAATCCGCAGACGGAAATCCGGATTGCTGTGAGAGATTTACATTCTCTTATACGAATCCACTTCCGGGAACCGGACATTTCATCCACACCTATATGGGTGATGGCAATCCACTTCCAAGCTTTGAGGGTGAGCCGAAGCTGGTTGCAATCCCGGATGATATGGATGCATTTACCGATATGCTGTGGAACTCTTTGAATGAGGATAACAAGGTATCTTTGTTCGTTCGCTATATCGATATCGAGACAGGCAAGGCAACATCAAAGATTATCAATAAATACGACAGAGTCTAAGAAAGCGGAGGATGAAAAATCATGGCAAACGAAATTATGCTTAAGTATGGATGTAACCCGAATCAGAAACCGTCCCGTATCTACATGGAAGATGGAAGCGAGCTTCCGGTCAAGGTAATCAACGGTAAGCCGGGCTATATCAACTTTTTGGATGCATTTAACGGCTGGCAACTTGTAAAGGAGCTGAAAGAAGCAACCGGACTTCCGGCAGCAACTTCCTTCAAGCATGTATCTCCGGCAGGTGCGGCTGTAGGACTTCCGCTTGACGATACATTGGCAAAGATCTACTGGGTAGACGATCTCGGCGAGCTTTCTCCACTGGCATGTGCCTATGCGAGAGCCAGAGGCGCTGACCGTATGTCTTCCTTCGGTGATTTCATTGCACTTTCCGATGTGTGTGATAAGGATACAGCAAGACTCATCAAGCGTGAGGTATCCGATGGTGTGATTGCACCGGGTTATACAGACGAGGCAATCGAGCTTCTGATGCAGAAGAAAAA
>DJEI01000088.1:0-132 GCA_002431865.1 Lachnospiraceae bacterium UBA5902 | reverse complement strand
TTTGAGCAGGGAAGAAATGAGCTTCCAATCAACGATGAATTGCTTTCAAACATTGTGACAAAGAACAAGGATCTTCCGGAATCTGCAAAGAACGATATGAAGATCGCCTTGATCACACTGAAATATACACAG
>DJEI01000048.1:9165-9303 GCA_002431865.1 Lachnospiraceae bacterium UBA5902 | reverse complement strand
CTTTTAATAACACCAGAATTCACTCAATCGTATATATTTTCAACTCATTTGCTACATCTAATACAGATTCATTCATAATTGCATTCTAAATTGTATCTTTATATTATAATCGCGCAAACATGTTTCACGTGAAACATT
>DJEI01000048.1:0-9109 GCA_002431865.1 Lachnospiraceae bacterium UBA5902 | reverse complement strand
TCACGTGAAACATAGCATATATCCATTTACTAAATAATATATCAGCAATCTGAATTAAATAGAATATGTGATAGCAACTTTCCGACCTTGCAATTTTAAATCATATATAATATAAAAAATATTGGATGTTTCACGTGAAACACTAAAATATCTATTATATCTAATATTTATTTTACGAGTTTTACTTGATTTTTATAAATCTTTCGTTCATTTTCCATACTTATTGTAATATTCAAGCACACAAATCTATATATTGTACACCTGCAACAATTTTACCCATATTTTGATATAGCGAAACATGTCAGGTAGTGCTATAATGTTTATTATATGTGGAGGTTTTTATGGGTAGAATCATTGCAGTCGCCAACCAGAAGGGTGGCGTAGGAAAAACAACAACATCAATCAATCTCGCAGCATGTCTGGCGGAAAAAGGTAAAAAGGTTTTGGCTGTCGACATGGATCCACAGGGCAATCTGACGAGTGGCCTTGGTATTGATAAGAATACCTTGGAATACACCATTTATCATGCCATGAGTGGAGAGATTAACATTGGAGAGTGTATGATCGTTCATCCACTTCCGCATGGACTGGATTTAAGCGTTTTGCCTGCGAACCGTGATCTGGCAGGTGCGGAAGTCGAATTGGTCGATGCCGAAGATCCACAGCATATACTAAAGGACCTGTTAAAAAGCGTAAAGAAAAAATATGATTTTATTATCATTGATTGTCCACCGGCTCTCGGTATGTTAACAATCAATTCTATGACTGCGGCAGACACTGTCTTAGTGCCAATCCAATGTGAATTTTTTGCTTTGGATGGTCTCTCGCAACTCATTTACACGATCAATCTGATTAAAAAGAAGCTAAACAAATCCCTTGAAATCGAAGGTGTTGTGTTTACGATGTATGACGCACGTACGAACCTGTCTTTGGAGGTCGTTGAAAACGTCAAAAATAATTTGGATCAGTTTATATATAAAACCATTATTCCGAGAAATGTACGGCTAGCAGAAGCACCTAGCTTCGGACTTCCTATCAACCTGTATGACAGCCGGTCATCCGGTGCGCAGGGATATCGGGATCTTGCAGACGAAGTAATCAATAATAAACTATACGCAAAATTATAAAACACCTATTTTGGAGGAGAACGCTATGGCACCAAAGCGAGGATTAGGTCGTGGACTAAGTAATTTAATTCCGACAGATGATACAACCGAAGATGTCAGTACAAAAGCATCGAAACAGGCAAAGACAGGCACTGTTACAAAAACAGAGGTTGTGAAAAAAGTAGAACAGACATTAAATATCAACCGGATTGAGCCGAACAAGAATCAGCCAAGAAAAGAGTTCAACGAAGATGCATTGCAGGAGCTTGCAGATTCCATCAAACAGTTTGGTGTGATTGAGCCATTGGTCGTAGTGAAGCGCAAAGGCTACTATGAACTGATTGCCGGTGAACGCCGTTGGAGGGCAGCCCGGTTAGCTGGTTTGAAAGAAGTTCCAGTTGTCATTAAAGATTACGACGATCAGCAGATTGTTGAGATTGCATTGATTGAGAACATCCAGCGTGAAGATTTAAATCCGATTGAAGAAGCACACGCTTACGAACGTTTGATTCAGGAATTCAACCTGACACAGGATGAAGTTGCAGAACGTGTATCAAAGAGCCGTACCACTGTGACAAATGCACTCCGGCTTCTGAAGCTGACCGAAAAGGTACAGCAGATGCTGATTGATGATATGCTGTCGACCGGACATGTCCGTGCACTCATTACAATTACAGATCCTCAGTTGCAGTATGAGACAGCAATGTATATTTTTGACAAAAAGCTTTCCGTACGTGAGACAGAGAGCTACGTCAAGAAATTATTAAATAAGAAGCCAAAGGAAAAAACATCCGAGAAAGAAGACCCGGAACTTTCTTTTTTATATAAAGCGATTGAAAACCGCTTAAAGGAATCCCTTGGAACAAAGACAACCATCAAAGCAAAGACCAGGAATTCCGGAAAAATTGAAATTGAATATTATTCACAGGAAGATTTAGAGCGCATTACACAGTTGCTCGCACAATAAAATTGAAAAGAGGAAAACTTCATGGAAGAGGCTAAGATATTTGGTATGAAAATGTCTTCTGCTGTCACAATCCTTTGTATTTTGGTTGTTCTACTCATAATTCTAATCATTTTCATCATCCATAAGATGAACGTAATGGCTAGAAAATATGAGATGCTTATGAGTGGCAAAAAAGGTGCGGATTTGGAGAAGATTATTCGGATTCGTTTTAAAGAGATGGATCAGGTCAAGGCAAATGCCAGACGTGTGACGAAGGAACACCGGCAGATTAAGAAACATTTGTCCTCGTGTATCAGCAAATACGCTCTTGTCAAGTATGATGCATTTGACAAGATGGCAGGGAAACTAAGCTTCGTCATCGCATTGTTAAACGATGAAAATTCCGGTATCCTACTGAACTCAATGCACTCGCGGGAAGGCTGTTTCACCTATGCAAAGGAAATCGTAAACGGTGAATCTTACATCCAGCTTTCATCCGAGGAAAAGGAAGCATTGGAACAGGCAAAGACCGTGGAAGAAGAGATTCAGGATATGACGAAGGATGCAGAGTTCGAAGATGCCGACGGCAATCTGAATTTTGATGCATAATCAGGTCACAATATTATAATGATACAAAAATATTGATATCAATTTTTTAACAAATATTTTAAACTACTATTATAAATAAGAAAGGACGACAATTATGTTAGACATTAAATTTGTTCGTGAAAACCCAGACGCTGTAAAGGAGAATATCAAAAAGAAGTTTCAGGATGCGAAGCTTCCATTAGTAGATGAAGTTATCGAACTTGACAAGCAGGCAAGAGCACTTCAGCAGGAAGCCGATGAGCTTCGTGCAAAGAAAAATGCTATCGCAAAGCAGATTGGTGCATTGATGGCACAGGGCAAGAAGGAAGAAGCAGAGGAAGTTAAGAAGGAAGTTGCCAAGAACGCAGCCCGTCTGGCAGAGCTTGAGAAGCAGGAGCCACAGGTACGTGAAGAACTGAAGAAGAAAATGATGGTTATTCCAAACATTATTGACCCAACCGTACCTATCGGTAAAGATGATTCTGAGAACGTAGAGCTGGAACGTTTCGGTGAGCCGGTTGTTCCAGATTTTGAAGTTCCTTATCATACAGACATCATGGAGAAGCTGAACGGTATTGATCTTGACAGTGCAAGAAAGGTAGCCGGAAATGGTTTCTACTATCTGATAGGCGACATTGCAAGACTGCATTCTGCTGTTATCAGCTATGCAAGAGATTTCATGATTGACCGTGGATTTACTTACTGTATACCACCTTTCATGATCCGAAGCAACGTTGTAACCGGCGTTATGAGTTTCGCAGAAATGGATGCCATGATGTACAAGATTGAGGGCGAGGATTTGTATCTGATCGGTACAAGTGAGCACTCTATGATCGGTAAGTTCATCGATACAATGACACCAGAGGAAGAGCTTCCAAAGACTCTGACAAGCTACTCTCCATGTTTCCGTAAAGAGAAGGGTGCACACGGTATTGAGGAGCGTGGTGTTTATCGTATCCACCAGTTTGAGAAGCAGGAAATGATCGTTGTCTGCAAGCCTGAGGACAGCAAGATGTGGTTCGACAAGCTGTGGAAAAATACAGTCGATCTGTTCCGTTCTATGGATATTCCGGTTCGTACAATCGAGTGCTGTTCCGGTGATCTGGCAGACTTAAAGGTAAAATCTTACGACGTTGAAGCATGGTCTCCACGTCAGAAAAAATATTTCGAGGTCGGCAGCTGTTCAAACCTCGGTGATGCACAGGCTCGCCGTCTTGGCATCAAGGTAAAGGGCAAGGATGGAAAATATTTTGCTCACACATTGAACAACACCGTTGTTGCTCCACCTCGTATGCTGATTGCATTCCTGGAGAACAACCTGAACGAAGATGGAAGCATCAACATTCCAAAGGTGCTTCAGCCATATATGGGCGGTAAGACAAAAATCTGTTAATCCATTTCCCATGCGGAAATGCTGGAGGTAGTATGCATACTTATCTACGTGCGATCGGTTTTCGCGAATGTAAAAATAGACAGCAATTGGAAGATATTTATCGTCACACGTTGAATACTCCAAACCGCAAGATAATGACGACGATCAGTGTCGATACATCGCTGCTGCAGTTTGAAAAGGATTTTGGTAAGAATTTCGGACTCTCGCTGGTTGGTGAATATGACATCAAGGGTTCTTTATCCATTGAACATTATTTTCCTTATCTGAAAGGAGATCGGTTCATGCAGTTTGAGAACATCACGATTCAGAAACAGACCGACAAAGAAAGCTATGCGGGAGTCTGCGAAGATTACCATCTTGGTATGACGATTATCTTCTATGTCATCAATATCGCAGATTATGCAAAATCCAAATGGTTGAACTATTCCAACCGACAGATCACGAAGGTCAGATTTTCTGCTTTGTCTGTAGCTGGAACGGTTCTGCTTGGCATGCATCATTCCAAGCACCAGATTGCCGTCGAATCGAAAGGACAGAACCGTAGAAATCAGTTGCTCGATGCAGCGCGAAACGGTGATACCGACGCAATGGAACAACTGACCTATGACGAAATGAACACCTACACCTCGATTTCTTCCAGAATCATCAAGGAGGATATTCTTTCAATCATTGATACAAGCTTTATGCCATGCGGTGTGGAATGCGATCATTACATGGTTATCGGAAATATCTATGCAGTGGAGAAACTGCAAAATATATATAGTAAAGAGATTGTCTACAATTTGCTGATTGAAGCAAACGGACTGATGATCAATGTCGGCATCAATGAAGCAGATTTACAGGGTGAACCAAAGGTCGGCAGACGGTTTCGCGGAGAAATCTGGCTACAGGGTGTCGTGACAATATAATATACTTTCAGGAAGGAGATTTTATGTATCTAGTATTTGACGTAGGTGGAACTTTTGTAAAATACGCTTGGATGAGTGTAGACGGAGATATTCAGGAAAAAGGAAAATACCCAACCCCTACCAAGGAAGGAGAATCTGTACCAGAATTCGTGGAATCTCTCGGACAGATTTATGACAAATATAAAAATCAGGGTGTAGAGGGAATTGCCCTTTCTCTGCCAGGACTTATCGACGCGGAAAATGGTATCATCCGAAACGGTGGTGGTATCAAGTATCTCAAAGATGCTCATTTGGCAGAGTTGCTCGGTGCGCGCTGTGACGGTGTGAAAATTTCCATGGAGAACGATGGAAAATGTGCAGCTCTTGCCGAGGTCTGGATGGGTAATGCCAAAGGCTGTAAGAATGCCGCCGTTGTTATCCTTGGAACCGGTATCGGCGGTGGTATCGTAATCAATGGACATGTGCATCGTGGAAAAGATTTATCTGCTGGAGAATTATCTTATTTCTTTGCGGATTCTCTGACAAGAAAAAACGTGGATAAAATCTTTGATATTGACTCAATCAGCGATATGGAGGAAGAGTACGAAAAGCTTCCTTATCTGTGGTCCACAACATTTTCAACACGTGCGTTTGTCTATCAGGTAGCGATGGCAAAGGGATTAAATCCGAAGGAATTGAACGGAGAAATCATCTACAAATGGGCAAATGAAGGAGATCCGGTTACGCTTGAACTGTTGGAAGATTTCTATTTCACAACTGCAAAATACCTGTTCAACATCTTTGCAGTTGTGGATCCGGATATTATCCTGCTTGGTGGCGGAATCAGCGCACAGCCTGCATTTGTGAAAGGTGTTAAACGCTATGTAGAGAAGCTGAAGTCTATCAGCATGATCACAAACTTCATCAAGGTTGATGTATGTAAGTTCGGAAATGATTCAAATCTGCTTGGTGCGCTTTACAGCTTCCGACAGATGTATCTGGAAAATTAGACAATAAAAAATGTTCCCGAGGCGATTCGAACGCCCGACCTACCGCTTAGGAGGCGGTTGCTCTATCCTGCTGAGCTACGGAAACAAATCGTTATCTATTTTATAATATTTTTGATTGGAGGTCAATATCCATGATTTTAAAAAAGCTGAAACCAATGCCAAAAGATTTTCTGTGGGGCGCTTCTACCAGTGCATATCAGGTAGAGGGTGCGAACCTGACACATGGAAAAGGACCAAGTGTACAGGATATCAAGAAGGTACCGGAAGGCACCAGTGAATTAGATGTGTGTGCTGATTTCTATCATCACTACAAAGAAGATATCGCACTGATGGCGGAGATGGGATTTAAGACATTTCGTTTTTCTGTTGCATGGTCCCGTATTCTTCCGGAAGGAACCGGTGCCATCAATCAGGAAGGTATCGATTTCTACAACAACGTCATCAACGAATGTCTGAAATACAACATTGAGCCACTTGTTACGATGTTTCATTTTGATCTTCCGGCAGCCCTTGAAAAAAAAGGTGGATGGTCAAGAAGAGAGAGTGTCGACGAATTCGTAAACTTCGCAAAGATTCTCTACGAAAACTATGGTGATCGTGTAAAATACTGGCTCACCATCAATGAACAGAATGTATTAACCTTAAATGGAGAAGTGATTGGCACCTGTGATTTAAAGGGTGTGGATAACAAATACAAGAAACTATATCAGGAAAATCATCACATGCTGCTTGCACAGGCAAAGGCTATGGCTCTGTGTCATGAGATGGTTCCCGGTGGAAAGATTGGTCCTGCACCAAACATTTCCCTTGTCTATCCGGCAAGCTGCAAGCCAAAGGATGTATTAGCGGCACAAAACTTAAATGCAATCCGTAACTGGCTGTATCTCGATATGGCTGTTTTCGGTCGTTACAACAATCTCGTATGGGCGTTCTTAGAGGAACATGATGCGACTCCTGTTATTGAGGATGGCGACATGGATATTATGGCAAATGCACATCCGGATTTTATTGGATTTAACTACTATTCTACAGCAACCGTAGAATGGAATGATGGAACAGATCCAGCAGGCAGAGGAGATCAGCAGATCAGTGGAGATGAACCTGGCGTATTTAAGGCTTACCCAAATCCAAATCTGCTTCGCACCGAATTTGGCTGGGAGATTGATCCAGATGGTTTCCGCGCAACAATGCGTGAGATTTACAGCCGTTATCACCTTCCAATGATCGTCACAGAGAACGGTCTTGGTGCTTACGATAAGCTCACAGAGGATGGCAAGGTACATGACCAGTATCGTATCGAATACTTAAGAAAGCATATCGAGCAGATCAAGCTTGCATGCTCCGAAGGTGTAGAAATGATGGGATATTGTCCATGGTCAGCGATTGACCTTGTATCAACTCATGAAGGTGTTGTAAAACGATATGGATTTATCTATGTAAACCGGGATGAATTCGATCTGAAGGATCTTTCCAGATATAAGAAGGACTCCTTCTACTGGTACAAGAAGGTCATCGAAACAAATGGAGAAGATTTGACAGATTAAACCGGTTTCACGTGTAGAACGGAGGGTGTTACATGAACCGCAAATCAAGTACAACTCTTACAATCAGTGCTGTCGCTTTTATAGCGGCACTGCTGATTGACTTATATTTAATATTGGTATATTCTTCCATGATTCAGGTTATCATCGCAGTCTCTTTGATTGTGGTCGTTGATACCTATTTCTTAGTGGATGGAATTCTTGCGAAGGTCGATGAAATCGCAAACCTGAACCTTGATAGGCAGAACGAGCTTACCAAGGTAGAGAAAGGTATCTACTCAGTTGCAAAAAGAGAAGAGGTTTCCCGTACCCAGAGTATGTCCGCCATTCTTGATATGATGCTGGAGATGAAGGACGAAAACTCCAAGCTGTTGTCTGAGATCAAGGATGATAATTCAAAACATATGAAAGATCTCATGGAACAGGATAAGCTGATGACGAAGATTCAGTTGAAGAAGAATGTAGACAATACCGACCGTGTGGTAAGCAGCACGGAAAAGATGGCTGTTTTGATTACTAAAATGGCAACCGCAAATTCACATTCTTCCAATGAGACCATTGAAATTCTCAATGATATCTGCAAAGAACTGGAACAGCGTAACGGAAAAACAGAGGATGAGAACGACTACTCCCATCTTCGCATAATGGATAAGGCAGAATAAACATGAACTATATCATATTTGATTTGGAATGGAACCAGTGCTGTGGTGGCAGAGATATGGAAAACCCGCGCATGCCATTTGAAATCATAGAAATCGGTGCAGTAAAACTGGACAAAAAATTTAATATTATCGACACATACTCCAGTATTATAAAACCAAAGCTCTACAAGAAGCTGCAGCCACACATCAAGACAATTTTAAATTATGATGAATCCACACTTCGAAAGGGACGACCGTTCGATATGGTGTATCGGGAATTTATCAAGTGGTGTGGACAGGATGATTATATCTTTGGCACGTGGGGCTCAATGGACTTGAACATACTTCAGACAAACATGGACTACTACTACTTAAAGCCGATGCACGTGCCGTTAAAGTTTTATAATGTACAGCAGATCTATGCAGATATGTATGACGAAGATGGCAAGATTGTAAAGCTGAAAAAAGCGGTTGAACATCTGAAAATAGAAGTGGAAGAGGATAAACCATTTCACAGTGCAGTGAATGATGCATACTATACCGGACTTGTGCTGAAAGCAATGTCTCCAAAAGATCTGGCAGACCGGTATTGTTACGATATCTATAATAACCCGAAAGATAAAAAAGATGAGATTATCTCTCATCACAAGCATTATTTAGAACATATCTCCAGAGAATACCATTGCAAGGAGGAAGCCATCTCAGATATAGAACTGATGGCTCCTATCTGTTATCGCTGTGGTAAGAAATTAGCACCAAAGGTAAAATGGTTTGCAAATACACCGAACTCCTATACCTGTATTGGAAAATGCTGGCACCATGGATTGGTGAGCGGCAAGATTCGATTCAAACAATCGAGAAACAATAATATATTTGTCATTAAAACGATGCTTCCAACCGATAAAAAAGGTCTGGAAGCAATGAAAGAGCGACAGGACGAACTTCGGATAAGACGTCAGACAAAGCGTCATAACTAAAACAACCCCTTGGCTGATCA
>DJEI01000098.1:2651-62704 GCA_002431865.1 Lachnospiraceae bacterium UBA5902 | reverse complement strand
CGGATCAATTTGACAGGAGATATGGCAAAGCATTATGATATCTACTATCGTGTGCATGCACAGTCATTTGGCTGGCTTGATTGGGCGAAGAATGGTGCACCATCCGGTACAGCCGGTTATGCAAAGCGTCTGGAAGGCATTCAGATCATTTTAGTTCCAAAGGGACAGTCGGCGCCGGCGAAAAATTATGGTGGCATTACTTCGGTGCGTGCTGCGTATATTTCGAAATAAACATAAATAATTATATTTATGTAAAAAGAGGAAGTAACATGTAAAATGAATACAAACGAGAAAAACAAATGGATTAAATGGATCATGTCGGTATGTATATTTGCTGCGAGTGTAGCGGTTTACCTATTGGCAGTAAATAATTTTATTACGAATTATGACAGCGGGGTTATGCATCGCTATGTGTTTGTCGGCGTGTCGCTGATGTTCTTTGCATCCACCGCGCTTGTACCGATAGCAAGGATAAACGAATATATTAAACCAATTCACTGGAAGTCGAAAATATGGAATCGTATATGGAATATTCTGTTCTTTTTTGGAGTTGCACTCGCGGCAGCGCTGATGGAAGAATATTTGTGGAACGATAACTTTTTCGTGCTGAGATGGTGGGTCTGGGGATTGAACTTTGCGTTGGTTGCACTTGTGACATTTGCGTTTGTAATGTGGATTCCGAAGATATGGGTTTCATATACATTGACGATGGTTGTGAATCTCATATACGGTCTTGTGAACCATTACGTACGTTTATTTAAGGGATGTCCGCCGATGTACAATGATATTTTTGCGGCGAAGACAGCCACGACGGTTATGGGAAGCTACACCTACACGATTGACCGGAAGGTTGCATATGGAACAGTTTTATTTTTGTGTGTGCTGGCATTTATGCTGGTGATTCCGCCTTCGGATATTAAGGTAAAGATAAAGAAAAAGTCAGGTAAGGTTGCCATCTGGGCGGCACGAATCGTGTTACCTGTAGTGCTGATGATTGGAGTATATAATGTAGATTTTGAACAACATTTTGGCTTGGGGATCTATGCTTGGAGACCGTTGATCAGTTTTAATAATAATGGCGCACCTATGACAATGTTGATCAGCTATCAATATTCAAAGCCAGAAAAACCACAAGGATATTCGGAGGTGGCAGCACAGAGGATTCTGAACGCATATGAGCAGGAAGAAACAGCGGCGGAAGCTTCCACACAGAAACCGATTATCATAGCGATTATGAACGAATCATTTTCTGATTTGAGTGTATTAGGTGATTTTGAATCCGACCCATATCTGGCTAATTGGTATGCAGAGGATTCTTATGTGATGCGCGGATACGTGTATTCTTCTGTTTATGGAGGCGGAACCTGCAATTCAGAGTTTGAGTTCCTGACGGGAAACAGTATGGCGAACTGTAGAACAGGTACTTATCCATACGAAAGCTATGATTTGGAAAATACAACGAGTATTGTGCAGTATCTGAGTGAGGTAGAAGGGTATGATACGGTAGCATTTCATCCATATGGAGCGGATAACTGGAACCGGCCGTTGGTATATGAGGAGTTTGGGTTCCATACATTTTTGTCACAGGATGATCTGAATGATCCGTTGTATCTGACATGGACGATTTCAGATCATTCGGATTATGCAATGGTGGAGGAAATTCTGGATGAGAAGGAACAGGACGATGCACCACTGTTTTTGTTCAATGTAACAATGCAGAATCATGCTTCGTATCCACTGGAGCAGCTATCGGAGAACCGGACGCTGATATCGATAGAAAGCGAATATAGTGGATATACGGATGCAGTTGCATATTTGACTTTGATACGGGAGTCTGACTATGAATTTGCAGAATTATTGGAGAACCTGCAAGCGCGGGAAGAACCAATTATCGTGTGTATGTTTGGCGATCATCAGCCAATGTTGGATCAAGGCTTCCTTGATTCCATCAATAAGCGGGATGGAGAAAATGATATTGCGCAGGCGCAGAAATTACAGATGACACCTTACATGATCTGGGCGAATTTTGATACAGGCATAGAACAAAAAGAGGAAAATATGAGTATCAATTACCTTGGCGCCAATCTGATGGATGTAGCAGGATATCACACAACCTATACGAATTATTTGTTGGATTTACAGAAGGAAATACCGGTTATAAATGCGTATGGATACCAGACTACGGATGGACAATGGCATAGCGCGGAAGAGGCGAACACAGCATTGAACGACTACAAGATTGTACAATATTATGAGATCTTCGGAGCAAAGAAGGAATAGAAACATACATAAGATCCCCTCAGCATACATTTTGCTGAGGGGATTTTTCGTTGGAGGAACAATGGATAGCCTGTATGGTTCGGCGTGTGGTGCCTATATATATGATGAGGATGTGCTTGATTTCCTTGTGAAATACGACAACAATCTGGCAGGGGAGATGCAAATCTTACAGCCGGACTGCAGAACGATCATTAACAGTCAGTTTCTTGTGGCGTATCGCAGTGTCTATGATGCGGCTGGCACAGCACTCTCGACGGATACGCTGTTTCGGTTAGGCTATGACCGGATACCGAAATGCTTTGGGCTGATGGATACCTCGGCATTGCAGGGGATTGGCATTGGGGCGGTTCAGACGGTGCCGGGGCTGTCACTTTCGGGAAAAGATGTGCTGACCGGGTTTATTGATACAGGCATTGACTTTGCGAATCCGTTGTTCCGCAGAGCAGACGGTACATGCAGGGTGACGGCGATCTGGGATCAGACACAGTCGGCATATGAAGCGGGTGGACAAAATATGTCTGTGCAGAGCGGGGAGATCGATACACGCCCTATCTTTGGATATGGCAGGGAGTATCCGCAGGAACTGTTGAATCTGGCGATACAGACGGAACAGCCGTACCAGATCGTGCCAAGCCGGGATACGGACGGGCACGGTACGTTTCTGGCATCGGTGGCTGCCGGGAACACCTATCTGGATGGGGATGATATATTTTCCGGTGTGGCACCTGAGTCGGATATTATCATGGTGAAATTAAAGCAGGCAAAGCAGCGTCTGCGTGACTTTTTCCTGATTCCGGATGGCGTTGCATGTTATTCGGAGGCGGACATCATACTTGGCGTGAAATACCTGATCAACAAGGCGATGGAGCTGGGGAAACCGCTTGTGATCTGTCTGGGACTGGGGACGAGTCAGGGCGATCACAATGGAAACCTGAATCTGGAGCTTTATCTGGATACGGTTGTGACACTGCCGGGGATTTGCGTGGTCGGAAGTGCCGGAAATGAACTTGGCGCAGGCGGACATTTTGCGAGTCTTTCCACGATCAATCCGGGTAACCAGAACGGAATCTCACAGCCGCGGACACGGACGGTAAGAAATGAGATGGAGATCTATGTGGAAGATGAGAATCCTGGCTTTTGCGCAGAGATCTGGGGGCGTGCGCCCAGTCTGTACCAGATAGTGGTATATTCCCCGACCGGGCAGCGGTTTGATCAGCTATTTCCGAATCGCGACAGTTCTGGGATGATCACATATTTGTATGAGGGGACGACGCTATATGCGGAAAGCGTGGTTGTCGAGAACAATTCGGGCGATCCGTTTATTCTGTTACGGTTTGAAAAGCCTGCAACCGGTATCTGGCGTATTGAGGTGACGGAGAATTACAGCAGCTTTCCGGCAGGGTATGATGCATGGCTGCCGATCCGTCAATTTCTGGTTGGCAATACGCGGTTTTCACGGCCGGATCCGGAGGTGATCCTGTGTGCACCTGCGAATGCGCGTGGGACGATAACCATAGCCGGATACAATCATCTGGATAATTCGCTGTATGTGGAATCCAGCCGTGGCTATACCAGAAAAGGACGGATTCAGCCGGATTTTGCGGCGCCAGCCGTGCGTGTGGCGGGACTGCTTGCGGGAGGCAGCGGAACACGACCGTTGTTTGTACGCCGGAGTGGTACGAGTGTCGGGGCTGCATTGACCGCCGGAGCAGCGGCACTTTTCCTTGAATGGGGCATCGTGCGGGGTAATTATTATGGGATGAATACCGAAGTGATCCGGCAGATTCTGATCCGCGGTGCCCGGACGGTGGTTGACATTGCATATCCGAACCCTGCATGGGGGTGGGGGGTACTGGATATTTCGCGTGCTTTTGAGGTTTTGCGTGGCTAGTGCGGGCAGAGTGATAATACAGCCGTATGGATATCATGCTGACACTAGACAAATGATGAAAAAAAGGGTATCATAAGAAAAATATGTCGTACGATTCAAATTCGAAAAACGGGAGTTGTATAGATTATGATATGTAAACATTGTAAAGCGGAAAATGAAGATGGCGCATTGTTTTGCAGCAACTGTGGGAAACCGCTGGAAGATGAAGAATATGACCGTGAGAACCTGCGGGGAAATACGAAGCTGTATATCGGAATATCTATCGCACTTATGATATTTCTGGCAAGCGGGCTGGTGTTTGGATTCTTCTATTTCAGCAATAAAGTGCAGAAAGCCAATGATGAGCGAAATACGATCGCTTCAGAGAGCGATGTGGCAGCGAATTATTTCCGGTCACAGATCCGGGAGCAGGAAGATGCAATCACAGAGCTGCAGTCCCAGATTGATCTTCTGAAAGCGTCGATTTCGGATTATCAGAATAAGGAAGAGGATTATAAGAAGCAGATCACCGCGCTTGAGGATAAGGAAGAGGCGATGGATGGTCTGGCAAGCTTCACGGATGCAGTGCCATCCCAGGGCTATGAGGATATGTTTGTCAGCGATACATTTCTGAAGTTTACGTCAAATGAGACTGAGACAACGGAGGAAGGTGCAGAGACAACTGAGGCACAGATACCGCAGGAAGCTGTGCTCCGTGTATGTATCTCCGGTGATATTGAGGTAAGTGTAGAGTCTTCAGATGAGGATGTTGTGAGCTTCGCGTGGGACACTTCCCCGGTTGGCCCGTCGGTAGCGCGATTACGTGTGATCCCAGGGAAGAAGGGAACGGCGATCTTAACGTTCACGAACAACTTAAACGATGAGCAGATCAAGGTTTACGTCTATGTACAGTAACAAACATCCATATAGGCATTTGCAATATGAAACAGCCCATGTAGGAATTATAGAATAAATAAGAAAAGCACAGTTCGATTTTGAACTGTGCTTTTCTTATATGTCCGATTTTTGATTGCCAATTATACCGTTGGAGCCTTGTAGTTGTCGGAGATTGTTCCGAATTCTTTGTACTCCTGAATTCTTGACTGAATACGCTCAGACTGATCCAGCAGGCTGCTAATAGAAGCGTTGTGGTTCAGATGATCGATCAGAGTTGCAATATATTTGCTCAGGTCTGCAGACTCATACCAGTCATGGTTGAAGAGCTCTGGATCCTGATAAGTCAGGTTGGTTGTGATAACTTTCTCGATGGTGCCTTCTGCCTTTGCCTGGTCAAAGATGTCCAGACCGGCAGTAAACAGACCAAAGGTTGCGAGACAGTACACACGTCTTGCCTTACGAGCCTTTAACTGACGGGCAACATCTAACATACTCTCACCGGAAGCAATCATATCGTCGATAATGATAACATCCTTGCCCTCGACACTGTCACCAAGGAACTCGTGTGCAACGATTGGGTTCTTGCCGTTTACGATTGTTGTGTAATCACGTCTCTTATAGAACATACCAACATCGACACCTAAGTGATTTGCGAAGTAGATCGCACGGTTCATGGCACCTTCATCCGGGCTGATCACCATCATGTGGTCGCTGTCCAAAGTCAGATCCGGTGTTGTGCGGAGCAATGTCTTGATGAACTGATAAGTTGGCATGATATTCTCAAAGCCACTGTAAGGAATGGCGTTCTGGACACGAGGATCGTGTGCATCAAATGTGATGATATTGTCAACGCCAAGTCCGACTAATTCCTGTAATGCAATCGCACAGTCCAAAGACTCACGGCTGCTGCGCTTATGCTGGCGGCTCTCATACATGAAAGGCATGATAACTGTGATACGGTTTGCCTTGCCTGCCATGGCAGCGATAACACGCTTCATATCGGAATAATGATCGTCTGGGGACATCATATTTGTCTTACCACAGATCTTGTACTCGATGCTATGGTTTACAACATCAACCATGATGTAAACATCGGTACCACGCACGGAATCCTGCAAAGTACCCTTTGCTTCACCGGAACCAAAACGTGGACAGGAAGATTTCAGGATATAGGAATCTCTCTCATAGCCTGCGAATGTGATGTTGTCCTTGTGCTCGTTGTGACGTTCTGCTCTCCAGCGCGCAAGGTAGCGATCCACTTTTTCACCGAGGGCTTTGCAGCTCTCCAAAGGGATGATTCCGAGCTTTCCAACCGGAACTGTAATAAGATGACTTGAATCTGGCATGATTTTTTCCTCCATTGTGTGATTACAGCTTAGAATCCTGTATCATTTCTTTTTTTCTTTTTTGATACCTTATGTTTTCACCGTACAATTGAAGTACAGTGTAACGTTCAATGATGCGGGACATGATACGTTCGGAATACCGCTCCTGCAATTCCTTCATGGAAAGATTGGTCGAGATGACCGTCGATTTTCCTGTAAGTCCCCTCTGGTTGATAACCTCAAAAAGCTTGGAGCATACAAAGGCATTGGTTGTCTCTGTACCCAGATCGTCGATTACCAACAATTCGCTATTATAAATATATTTGTATAATTCTTCAAGTTCTAATTTTTTATTCATCAGATATTGCCCGAAAACCTGTTCAAACAGATCATTTGCGGACAGATAGAGAACGGTGTGCCCTTCGTCCAGTAACGCTTTTGCGATACAGTTCGTGAGAAAGGTCTTTCCGAGTCCGGTTTCTCCATAAAACAACAGGTTTCCACGTTCGGTATCCTGCGATGCAAATGTATTCACAAAACGACGGACGATGTGCAGGACATTTTTTGCATTGTCATACGGACTGACAGACCAGTTCCGATTCTCCGGGATCGTGTGGCTGTAATAGTCCAGATCAAATGTATCGAAGTTCTCGGAATCCAGAACCTGTGTCATGTTGGACTGGCGATATAAGGCATCCACGATCCGGCGTTCAAAGCACGTGCAGACTGATCCGTCCACATAGGCGAGATCCTTGCAGACCGGGCAATCATAAATTGGATCGAGATACGTGGCAGGGTAGCCATATGTCAGAAGCAATTCCTGTATCCTTGCAGAATTGCTGCGGTTCTGACTGGAGATCTCCTGCGTGTCAGCTGCCTGCCCAAGAGCTTTTTTCTTCGCGAGCGCAATATAGGAAAGCTTGCTTTCGGATTGCAGCTGTCTGATCTCCGGTATCTTTGCGTAGATTTCCTCCTGCCGTTCCTGCAGGCGTCGTTTGTTGTGTAGACGAACCTGCTCGTAATCATGCAGGATATTTTCTTTTTTCAGTAACTCAAAATTCATTGACCGTTTACCTCTTTGTGGAACAACTGTTCCATCTCATCAAGCTCGGAGCTCATGCTGCTCTGTGTAAAGTTTGTAAATGCATTTCCACTTTTCTTCGTGGTGGCAGAGGCTTTCTGGTTCTTGGTTGTCTCGGCGTGGGCGAGATCTTCCTGCTTGATGCCGGCAAAATCTGTCACCCCTGAATTATGCCATGCGGTCAGAATCCCATTTACATATTTGATCGTAGGATTCGGTGTGTGTAAGACTGCACGCTTGCAGGCCTCCTCTACAATATCCTCGCCAAAGCCGTAATCCTTAGTCCATGTCTTAAAGAATTCCTGCTCGATCGTTGTCGGCGCACCGCGCTTGATGCCAAGCGTCTTGTAGAAGACACGGCAGACGCCGCTCATGAGAGCGTACTGTTCCTTTGCCTGCGTCTTTGTCTGAATGCCGTCCTGATACCAGCCGATGGCGGTAGCCTCTAGATATCGGCAATTTTTCTTCTTCATTGTGGTACAGTATTCGATCAGATATTCGAATAAATCAACACTGAAACCAAGCGTATCGTATATGTACATCAATGACTGCGTATCTGACTGTGAGATCGGCTTCTCAAATAAAGTCTCTACCTGATATAATATATCTTCCCAGTCCTGATCGCGCAAGAGTTTATCGATATCCTTCTGCGTAAATTTCGGCTTTTGCGGTGCGGAAAGCTCCATTGCCGGTGTTGTGATCGGTACGATCTTGGTGGAAACCTTCTCTGAGCGATCCGTTGTATCTGCTTTCTCAGTACGCACAGGTGTATCATCCGAACGTAGCAGGGAAAATGCATCTGATTCTGTGGATAACGCCATTTCCGGTGCTTTTAGAGGCAGTACTACAATGCCGGTTGGCTGTCCCTTGCCGTCAAAGGTCAGACGCAGTGCATCCTTGGTTACCCAATACTTGATCGCACGGCAGATATCTTTTTCTGTGAGATTAAAATGATCCGCAATCTCGGCAACCGAGATCTGCTGTCTGCTGTTCAGCAGCCGGATCAGATACAGATACACCTTTACAAACTCCCCATTTGCATCTGTCATATAATAGTCGATAAAAAAGTTCGAGATGGAAGAATAAGTCTCGCTATTTTCAGTTGAAATCGTAATTGTCCTCATAGTTTTTTGAACCTTCCCTTCATCGCTTCGCTTGGAAGCATTTCAAATTATAGCATGAACAAAATTAAATTCAAGCGAACATCTTTTCGGTCGGAGCGTTTACGAAAATTGTGGAAAATGTTGATAATGTGGACAATCAGTTACCATAAAAAAAGAGGCTGTGGAATCAAGCCGCTTGCGGACGATTTATGTTACAATTATGTTAACTAAAAATGAAAAGACCTGTTTGGTGATTTCCCCCAAACAGGTCTGTGGATAATGTGGATAACTATTTTTTTAACAGTGTATTTCCGATAGAATCGACATTTCCGGCACCCATAGTTATCAACAGGTCATTTTTTTTGCAATTTTTTTTCACATACTTGGTGATGCTGTCGAAGTCGCCAAGGTAGATGGCATGACCGCCGTTGGCGTTGATCTTGTCACAGACATCCTTCGAGGAAACAAGTCCGGTATCCTGTTCCCTTGCGGCATAAATATCTGCCAGAAGCACGTGATCGCAGGTCGCAAGTGCCTGTCCGAATTCGTCCAGAAGCGCCTTGGTGCGGGAGTATGTATGAGGCTGGAAGATGCACCACAGTTCGTTGTGTGGCGTGTTCTTGGCAGCCGCTAAGGTTGCAGCAATCTCGGTTGGGTGATGTGCATAATCGTCGACGATTTTGACACCATTTTCCGTGATTCCTTTGTGCTCGAAACGGCGGTGTGCACTGGAACAGCGGGCCAGACCGGAAATCGTGTATTTGCGGTCAATGCCGAGGAAATCTGCGACTGCGATAACAGACAGGGAATTCATGACATTGTGAATACCGGTTGCATGCAGTTTGATCTGATCCTGCGTCTCCCCCTTGACAACAAGTGTGTAGGTTGGGTGTCCTTCTTCGTCGAAGGTAATATCCGTTGCACTGTAATCATTTCCTGCATTCATACCGAAGGTAATGATGTTGCAGTGCAGATCTTTTGTCACATGTTCGTAATATTTCATATCACCGTTGATAACGAGCAGTCCGTCGTTCGGCAGAATCTCTGCGAATGTCTTGAAGGAATCTGCAATCTCCTCGATGCCACTGAAGAAATCGAGATGGTCAGCGTCCACATTCAGGATGATACTGATATATGGATGAAATGCGTGATAGCTGTTTGTGTATTCGCAGGCCTCTGTAACGAAATAATCCGAGTGCCCCACGCGGATATTGCCGCCGATCGCATCTAACATACCACCGATGGAGATGGTTGGATCGGTCTGCGCCTCCAGCAATACATAGGAGAGCATGGAGGTCGTTGTTGTCTTGCCGTGCGTTCCGCTGACTGCAACGCCATATTTGTAGTTCAGCATAATCTGACCGAGGAGCTGTGCCCGTGTCAGCATTGGAATATTTCTGCGCTTCACTTCTACAAATTCCGGATTGTCCGCATGAATGGCTGCGGTATATACGACGAGATCAATATCATCGGAGATATTTTCTGCTTTCTGTCCGATGAAAATGTGGGCACCCAGATTCTTCAGAATCTCTGTGATCTCAGATTCCTTCATATCGGAACCGGATACGGTGAAACCCTCCTGTAATAAAATCTCGGCAAGTCCGCTCATGCTGATACCGCCGATACCCATGAAATACACATGGATCGGTTTTTCAAAATCTACTTTATACATGGTAATAATCTGCCTTCCTTAATCTCTGTTTGTGATGTATTTGGATCGCATGCGGGTCATGCGAAGCCATATTTATTCCATATTATAGCACGATTGCTTGACATTACAACAAATTTACGAAATTTATATGCAATGCCAATTGACTTCATGCGGCATTTATGACATTATATATTTTAGTAGTTTTTTATTAAAATTACCATCTATAAGAGAGGATTTATATTAGGAGGAACAGCATGAAAGTATGTGAAATGTGTGGAGCACAGAATGATGATGTCTTCACAAAATGCTCAGTTTGTGGCGCAGATCTGCCATCTTTAAATAGTCAGGATGGCGATGATGAGAAGACCGTTCTGATCGATCCGGATCAGGCACCAGCACAGCCGTCAGGTCTGTCATTAAAGACAGATACAAGTACATATGGACAGGCAGATGCAGGACAGACAAACCCACAGCCGGCAGCACCACAGTTTGGCGGCATGGGACAGCCACAGATGAATGGTATGGGACAGCCACAGATGAACGGCATGGGACAGCCGGGCATGAACGGAATGCCACAGCAGGGTATGCCGGGACAGGCACCATATGGACAGCCGGGATTTGGCGGTCCGGCACCAGCACAGCCGGTAAAGCCAAAGAAAGGTCTGATCATTGGTATTATTGCAGCAGCCGTTGTTGTATTGGCAGTAGCATTTGTTCTGATCTTTAAGGGCGGATTCGGAGCAAAGGGAGGAGTATCTTCTCCAGAGGCAGTTGCGCAGCAGTTTATCGAGGCGATGAATGATCAGGATGTAGATAAGATGGCAGCACTTTGCCCGCCATTTCTTGATCCGGGACAGGAAGATATTGAGGATATGCTTGATTCTTATTCTGGGTATGACGTAACCTTCAAGTATGAGGGTGTTGAGAGCAAAGAGATGTATGATGGTGATGATCTGGATGATCTTGAAGAGGGTGTCAGTGATTATGCAGACAAAACAATCAAACTGCAGGATGCCTGTGATCTGGAGTTCTCCTTCAACGTGGCAGTGGCAATGAGTGGCGAGACTTATGATCAGTCCAGCACATATACAATCACATGTATCAAGTACAAGGGAAACTGGTATCTCTATGAGTAAGAAGATACAGATGATTCTGACAATCTGTGTAGATATAAGTATGCTGGCAGTCATCACGACTGCCGGCTATTTGTTACTCACAGGGAAATTGCAGGAGAACTGGATTCATGTAGCGCAGATCGCAATTATCATTGCGATTCCGACACTTTTCTTCGTAAGCTTCTTAAATTTCGGTATGCAGAAATACGAGAAACTGCGCCCGGACGATGCGTGGGAAGAAGCGCGCGATGATGAAGATGAAACAGAAGAACAGGATGAAAATAAAAATGCACCGCAATCATAATGACTGCGATGCATTTTTTATTGTTGATCGAATGTAATGCTGTCTGCCCATTGCAACATGGACTTTTCCAAAGATTTATACGAACGGTGCTTGCACACGAATTCACAGATCCAGTAATTATTGCCGTCCTTCAGCATACAGTGCAGGTAGGTGTATTTGGCACCAGATACGGTCTGCGTGTTGCTGAAATAATAGTAGTTGTTCCGCTGTATCAGTTTGTCGGTTGAAATGCCGTTCAGGTTGCAGATTTCTTTTGCGTAATCCTTGAGTCCTGCAATTTCGTAGCCCTGATATTCGAGGTCGGATGCATTTTCGGTTTTTACGGAAAATGATGCATCATCACTCACGAAGTAGGCGTCAAAACCAGACATCTTACTTTCTTTGAAATTATCGGTCAGGGTAATCGTCATCGTGCCAACGGTGAAGTTTTTCGGATTGCCGCTGCATCCACATAGGAGACAGGCGGTAAGCACGATCAGGCACAGCCCTAAGGTTATTTTTTTTGAATTCGAACGCATAGTTAAACTCCTTTCCTAGTTGCTGCCGTCTTGCTGATGCTGTTTGGAGAGTCCTTCCTGTATAAATGCATCTATGTTACGTTCGGTTGATTTTAAAATCGCTGCCAGCCGTTCCTGTTCGGCGGCCTTTTCTTTCGCAGCGTCAATTTCACGTTGCTTTTTTTCTTCATCCTCGGCAGCTTCCCGGTTAAGACGTGCCATGATCTCGTTGGCACGGGCTAACACATCATCGTCGACACCAGCCGGAATCTTTTCCGGATCTGATACAGAATCAGAGGCGCCTATGTCTGGTTCTGCATTGGCAACCGGTGCGGATGCCGTTGGTTTGGCATACATATGTGCTGCCTCCGAAACCAGATCGTCGATATTATGCTGGCTCTGCCGGTTTGTGTCAAGCACGGCATCTGCAAGTGCCTGTGCATCCAGCACTGGCTTTGATGTTTCCTTTGGTGCCGCATATTTGACATCCGGCTCTTTTTCTTCTGGCAACTTGCCGTTATGGATGAGTTTATAGACAGGCTTATATACGATACACCACCATTTGTAGACGGTTCGTTTTGCCCGGAATAGAAAGTTATCGTACATGTAAGCCTCCTATATAGTTTGTGTAAAAATGTATAACGCTATTACTATAATAGCATGATTTTATCTGGAATAAAAGTTAAAAATTTGTTAGATTTATATGATAAAAATACTTTTGAAATATGGTTGTAAATCTTGACATAAGCGATTATACTAGGGGTGTATGTCAAAATGGGAGAAAAATTGGCAAATAAATATAAAACGAGGTAATAAGTGATGAGAAAGACAAAGATTGTTTGTACACTGGGACCTGCAACGGATAACGAGGATGTACTGCGGAAGCTTATGCTTGCCGGAATGAACGTGGCAAGATTGAATTTTTCACATGGTACACACGAAGAACAGAAGAAACGTATGGATATGGTCAAGAAGCTGCGTGCGGAACTTGGACTTCCGATCGCAATTTTGCTCGACACAAAAGGACCTGAGATTCGTACCCGCGATTTTGAGGGTGGAAAGGCAGAGCTTAAGGCGGGTGATTTCTTCACACTGACAACGAGAGATCTTGTTGGTGACAGCACTATTACCTCTATCACATACAAGGATCTGTATAAGGACGTACAGATTGGCACACATATCTTGATCGACGATGGTTTAATCGAGCTTCAGGTAACTTCTATCAGCGGTGAAGATATTCTGTGTACCGTTATTACCGGTGGACAGGTGTCTAACCACAAGGGAATCAATGTGCCGGACGTACATCTGAATATGCCGTACTTAAGCGAGGTAGATCAAAGCGATATCCTGTTTGGCATTGAGCAGGATGTAGATTTTATAGCGGCTTCTTTCGTTCGCTCTGCTAAGGACGTGTTGGAAATCCGTGAGCTGTTAAATGCGAACGGCGGAAATAGTATTAACATCATATCCAAGATTGAAAATTCTGAGGGCGTCAACCACATCGACGATATCATTTATGTGTCCGATGGTATTATGGTAGCCCGTGGCGATATGGGTGTTGAGATTCCTTGCGAGGAAGTCCCGGTTATCCAGAAGATGATTATCAATAAGGTATATATGGCTGGTAAGCAGGTTATCACTGCGACACAGATGCTTGATTCCATGATCAAGAATCCACGTCCGACACGTGCAGAGACTACTGATGTAGCCAATGCAATCTATGATGGTACAAGTGCCGTTATGCTGTCTGGCGAGAGTGCTGCTGGTAAATATCCGGTAGAGGCAGTTGAGATGATGGCAAAGATTGCAGAGCGTGCAGAGGCAGCCATTGATTATAAGAAGAATTTCTTCCACTATGAGCGTGCAGCAAACCAGAACGTGACAGATGCTGTCTGCCATGCGGCTTGTACAACTGCAATTGACTTAAATGCGGCAGCGGTTATCATCGTGACAAAGTCTGGTGTATCTGCAAGAAATATTTCGAAGTACAGACCAAGCTGCAACATTATTGCCGGTACGACAAGCGACAAGGCATATCGTCAGCTTAATATGTCATGGGGCGTAACTCCGGTACATCTCGAAGAGCAGAATGAGGTATTCACACTGTTTGATCATGCAGTGGCAGCAGGTAAGAAGCAGGGCTTGTTACAGCCGGGCGATAAGGTTGTTATCGGCGCAGGTGTACCACTTGGTATCTCGGGTAATACAAATATGTTGAAGGTTCAGGTCGTAGAGTAACACAGGATAGTAACCAGTTATAGGAAATTGTAAAAATTACTTGCTATCTGGGACAAAAAGGGGTACAATGTCAACAGTGATAATAATTATCAATAAAGAATGATATTATCAATACTGAATGAAGAGTAAGGAGGATATTACCATGGCATTTCAGATCAACGATGGATGCGTTATGTGTGGAGCATGTGCAGGCGCTTGTCCTGTAGGCGCAATCTCAGAAGGCGATGGCAAGTACGAAATCGACGCTTCTGCATGTATCTCATGTGGAGCATGTGCAGGAACTTGCCCAACAGGTGTTATCTCTGAGGAGTAATCGGTTAAACGATTACATATAGAAAAAGAGTCTTGATTGTCAATCAAGGCTCTTTTTCTTATGTCTTGATATTGCAATATGGAATTATTTTATGTGACCGATATCACCTTCCTTCGCTGTGCGCATATCATATCCGTATAGATATAAGAAGCTTCTGTGATAGTTTTATATTCCTTCGTATGATATGACACATCTGTAAATATAATTGGAATAAAGCTACAGGAAATACCTGTAAAGAAATAAGAATTGTAAATAACTATGCAAGATTTACCATACTATATTATTGGGAAAAATGCAAGTCTCTGGAATCGAATTTCCAGTAATATTTTGTGAAAATATTGAGAAATCGCTTTACATGTGGGAGTTTTGTGATAAACTAAGTAATACAAAAAATAATGTTTTTGTAAACACTTGCGAAGGAGTTGACGAGTATGAAGCTAGAACGATTAAGCGAGAATCAGATACGTTGCACACTTTATAAGTCAGACTTGGCAGATAAGGAACTTCATTTAACGGAATTAGCATATGGAACAGACAAAGCAAAAGAACTGTTCCGGGAACTGATGCAACAGGCATCCAGTGAATTAGGATTTGAAGTGGATAATGTTCCGCTTATGATAGAAGCAATACCTGTATCGCCAGAGTGTTTGATTCTGGTTATTACAAAAGTAGATGATCCGGAGGAACTGGATACAAGGTTCTCCAGATTTACACGTCCATCGGATGTGGATGATTCCTACGAGGACGATGAGGAGGATGAAGATTCGGATGGTGGTCTGGGATTGGCAGATGAAGCCGACGGTGAATCCATTGTCGAGGACAATCCGGTCAATGGATTGCTGAAGGCAATCGGCGGGCTGGCAGAAGACTTAAGTGGCCTGATGAGTGGTAAAGGCGTAAAGCCGGCACAGACGAATCCATCTGCGTCGGATCGCAGAACAGAGATTCCGCAGGCGGTGGAACAGCCGGAAATCTTCCGTATCTATGCCTTTAAGAATCTGGATCAGGTTATCTTGTCTGCAAAACTTGTAAAGGATATCTACAACAGCGAGAATTCTTTGTATAAGAATCCGCGAGACAGCCGTTTTTATCTGTACATGACGAAAGATAAGAACACGGATAATGAATTTGTGAAGACCTGTAACCTGCTTGGTGAATATAGTAACCGGGTACGTGCAACGTATGCTACACCAAGTCACATGCGTGAGCATTATAAGCTGATTATTGATGCGAATGCATTGCAGACACTTGCAAAGCTGTAAAGAACAGTGGAATTGAATGTTAATTGAAAAGAGCATCGGCGTTATTTGAACGTCGATGCTCTTTTTTATAAGCATAAATCGATTTTTCAATTTTATTAGTTCAATGTTTTTTTTACGGCTGCAACAACTGCATCCTTTGTGATGCCGAAATGCTCGAAAAGCTGGCTGCCTGGCGCAGAAGCACCAAACGATCTCATTCCTACAAACTCGCCATTGATACCGATGTATTTGCCCCATCCGAACTCGGAAAGTGCTTCAACACCAACTCTGGCTGTTACGTTCTTAGGAAGAACGGCATCCTTATACTCATCTGGCTGATCCTCGAACAGATCCATACATGGCATGCTGACCACGCGTACATCAATGTTCTCGGATGCAAGCTCTTTCTTTGCTTCGACAGCAAGAGAAACTTCGGAACCGGTCGCGATGATGATGGCATCTGGTGTATCCTTCACAGAATCCTTTAAGATGTAGCCACCCTTCAATGCTTCCTGGCTGCTGCCATCTAACTGTGGCAGATTCTGTCTGGAGAGAACCAGCGCAGTAGGTGCATCCTTCTTATTTGTAGCGAAGTACCATGCGGCTGCACATTCCGTTGCATCTGCTGGACGATATACATAGAAGTTCGGCATAGCGCGGAGCATAGCAAGCTGCTCGATTGGCTCGTGTGTTGGGCCATCCTCGCCAACACCGATACTGTCATGCGTCAATACATAAGTAAGAGGAACACCCATCAGAGCGGAAAGTCTTGCCATTGGCTTTACATAATCGCTGAATACGAAGAATGTAGAGACGAATGGACGTAAACCGCCGTGCAGGGCGATACCATTTCCGATTGCTGCCATCGCAATCTCACGGATACCGAAGTGAATGTTCTTGCCAAGCGGATTTTCTTTGGAGAAATCACCGGCATCCTTCATGTTTGTCTTGGTAGATGGCGCAAGGTCTGCGGCACCACCAAACATGTTAGGAACAACATTGTTAATAATATTCAAAAGCTTTCCGGATACATTTCTGGTTGCTTCCGGCTTGTCGAAGGAATTCCAGAACTCGTCTAAGTCATAGAGACATTTTGCATTGTCCGTGTCGTGGTAGGTATGCCACAATTTTTTCATCTCTGGATATGTCTTGCAGTAGTCTGCAAATAATGCATTCCATGCATCCTCGACAGTTGCCTTCTCTTCAGCAAGCTTGGCGAAATGATCGTAGACATCCTGATCTAAAACAAATGGACCGTTGTCTGCAATGCCAAGGTTTGCACGGAGTGCGGCAACGTTCTCGACACCCAGTGGCTCGCCGTGTGCGCTTGCTTTTCCTTCCTTGGCAGGACAGCCGGCACCGATCTTCGTCTTGATCTCGATCATGGAAGGTCTGCTTTTTTCTGCCTTGGCTGCTTCGATTGCCTTGCCGATGGCATCTAAGTCATTTCCATCCTCTACAAGCTGTGTGTGGAAACCGAAGGATTCGAAACGCTGCCTTACATTTTCGCGGAACGCGATGTTTGTGTCACCTTCGATTGAAATGTTGTTGGAATCATATAATACGATCAGTTTCTCCAGACCAAGTGTACCTGCGAGAGAGAATGCCTCGTAGCTGATACCTTCCATCATACAGCCGTCGCCACCAAGTACATAAGTATAGTGGTCAACAACTGGGAAGTTCTCTTTGTTGAAGGTTGCGGCAAGATGCTTTTCTGCCATTGCCATACCAACTGCCATTGCCATACCGGCGCCGAGTGGACCGGTTGTGGCTTCCACACCAACCGTGTGACCATATTCCGGATGTCCAGGCGTCTTGGAACCAAGCTGACGGAAGTTTTTCATATCCTCAATTGTAATACCGTACCCAAAGAAGTGAAGCAGGGAATATAACAGGGCGGAGCCATGTCCACCAGACAGAATGAAACGGTCGCGGTTTTCCCATTTTGGATCCTTCGGGTTGTGGTTCATGTGGTTTGCCCACAGCTCATATGCCATCGGAGCAGAACCAAGTGGAAGTCCCGGATGACCGGAGTTTGCCTTCTGGATGGCGTCTGCAGCAAGCACACGAATGGAATTTACGGATTTTGTGTCAATTGCACTACTCATGTTCAATGCTCTCCTCTAAATAAGTTTCTTATGATTAATTTCTGTTCGCGCGTGCTAAGATCTTCATGATACGCAGGAACAGGTTTACAATGTCCAAATACAGCTCGGAAGCGGAATCAATCGCGTTATCTGCTGTTTTCTCGATCGCATTTGCCTTTGCCCAGTCATAGCCGACATACAGACAGAAGATTGCGACAACGATGTAATCAATGATTCCAAGGCTTGCACCAACTAAAAGCATGATTACTTCAACCACGATGGTTATAAGTAAAGTGATTCCAAGTGTTCTTCCCATGCTTAAAAAGAAATTTGGGTAGATGGAAGAAATTATCATCATCACAAGGGTTACCGCGGCTGTTATTCCAAATGCAGCTGCGACCGTCATTGAGTAGCCGATATGCGTGTATATAGTCACCGAAAAAGCGATAACCATACCAATTGGAACAACCATCAGATTATAGCCGATGAAGCTGACAACCGGATTGTCGGATTTACGGATCATAAATGTACCAGCGATGGCGAGAATGAAGTAACCGATATAAAAAACAACTGGATTTGCCGCCACAAAGCTGACAATGGAATCACCGAAGACGGCAGTCATGACCGCGTTGATGATGAAACCATACAACAATACGCCGCCGATGATCAGGTTGTACATCTCACTGGAAATGATCTTTGCGGATGAGCCATATCCTGCATTGTAGCCGTTGTTATAGCCATTGTTGTAATCATATCCTGCATTGTTGTACTGATACTGGTTATTGTATTGATAGTTATACTGGTTGTTATCCTGATGATTGTACTGGTTATTGTAATTATTATAACCATTGTTGGATCCATTATTATAACCATTGCTATAGCCGTTGTTATAATCATTGTTGTAGGACATAAAATTACCTCCTTTAAAATATGTTGCGGCAGGCGGTTCCCCACTTGCCGCGCATGTTATTTATGCATTTGCCTCTTTCTTGGCAAGGTATGCGTTGATGTCAGCAATGACTTCATCACAATCCATGCCATGAACCATGCATGCTTCTTCAAGGCTTTCCATAGCTGCGGAAGGACATCCGACACAGTGCATGCCGGCTGCCATAAGGATAGCGGCATTGCCTGGATCAACCTCGATAATCTCGTGAATTAACATAGATTTATCAATCTGTTTTGCCATAATATAAGACCTCCTTATTCTTCTGTTTCGCTCTTTTCGCAAAACACAACTAAGTATAACATATAATAAAGAAAAAATCTATGGTAAAATCCTTCTAATAATGGTATAGTATAAATAGCTATGCAAAGGAAAAGGTAGGACAAATGAAAGGAATTTTTCTGACGATGGAGGGACCGGATGGTTCCGGTAAGACAACGCAGATTTTGAAATTGAAAGAGCATTTGATGCAGCACGGCTATGAGGAAGTTGTTGTGACGAGAGAACCGGGTGGAACGGTGATCAGTGAAGCAATCCGCGGGATTCTTCTGAACCGGGAATATGCGGAGATGGATGATCATACGGAGGCATTGCTTTATGCAGCGGCACGCGCACAGCTTGTGGCGCAGGTGATCAAACCGGCACTGGACGCGGGAAAAGCAGTGATCAGTGACCGATTCGTGGATTCTTCTGCCGTCTATCAGGGGATGGCACGCGGACTTGGCGTCGAGAAGATTTATGAGTTAAATGGATTCGCGATGCAGGAAATCTGGCCGGATCTGACGATTCATCTGGATCTGCCGGCGGAAGTCGGACTTGCCCGTGCAAAATCACGCGCAGAGTTAGACCGGATGGAGGCACAGTCCACCGCTTTTCATGAAAAGGTGGCGCAGGGCTACCGTGACCTGGCGGCACTTGCCCCGGAACGCATCGTGACAATCGACGCGGCACAGGACATTGATACAATTCACGCAGCAATCGTGGACAAAGTAGAGAGATTGCTTGCTGCAAGGTGAGATATCTGACAGAGAGATTCTGAATGGTGGTAATAGGTTGTTCCCACACATATATCAATCATGAAGAATACATTATATTCGAATGATGATATATGCGTGGAAGCAACCGGAAGCATCATTCGGAATCACTCTGTCAAGGAATATTACAGGAAAGAGGAGAGTAAGTGGATAACAATGTTAAGATCAGCCAATTACAGCAGTTGACGCAGATGGAAGCCCCCCAAAGCCAGAAGGCGACGGACGAAGAGTTCAAGTTTACTCTCATCCGCAACATAGATAAAGCCGATCTGAAGGAAAAACTGACCGGACTGATGAAGGATATCGAGGAGCAGGGCGAGAAGATTGCCAGGCACATGGATATCAAGGATATGAAGAAATACCGCACCTCCATCAAGGAATTTATGAATGAGGTTGCAGCAAATGCACATGAGTTTTCAAGAGAAAATTTCCTGGATCGCCGCGGCAGACACCGGGTGTACGGTATTATCCGGCAGGTGGATAAAAACCTCGACGATCTGGCACAGGAACTGATGAAGGAAGAGAAAGATCATCTCGCGATCCTCGGCAAGATTGACGATATCCGCGGATTGCTGATCGATATATCGACATAAACGAATAAAAAGAAAGTGAGGGAACGCTATGGGATTTAAAGGAATAGTGGGCCACGAGGACATAATTGCACATTTTAAGAGCAGCATCGAAACGGGAAATGTTGCGCATGCGTATATTATAAGCGGAGATGCCGGCAGCGGTAAAAAAGCGCTTGCCTATGCATTTGCGGAGACACTGGAGTGTGAGACAGGTGGTACAGAAGCCTGCGGAACCTGTCAGTCCTGCCTGCAGGTTTCAACCGGAAACTATCCGGATATCATCACGGTAACGCATGAGAAACCGAATCTGATTTCGGTGGATGAGGTTCGTGACCAGCTCATAAATACAATTGATATCAAGCCGTATAAAGGAAAGTACAAGATTTACATTATCCCAGATGCGGAGCTTTTGAACGTACAGGCACAAAATGCCATGTTGAAGACGATTGAGGAGCCACCGGCGTATGCGGTAATCCTGCTGCTTACGACAAATCTCGACAAGCTGTTGGAAACGGTGAAATCCCGTTGTCTGAAGCTGCAGACGAAGCCGATCCGCGAGCGGGATGTGCTGGCATATCTTACGAATGTGATGGGACTGACGAAAGAAAAAGCGTATTTCTGTCTCGATTTTGCACAGGGAAATCTTGGAAAGGCAATCAAGCTTGCGGGAAATGACGAGTATGCAGAAATCGTGGATTCAGTTGTTGGAGTGCTGGCGCATATCGATGAGATGGACGTGGAGACGCTTGGAAAAGCGGTCAAGGATATCGAGCAGTTTAAGCTGTCTATGAATGATTACATGGATTTGATGATGATGTGGTACCGGGATGCCATGATGCTGAAGGTAACCGGAAATGTCGATAAAATCCTGTTTAAAAACGAGTTTTCCACATTGAAAAAACAGGCTGGAAAGCTGACATTTAAAAGCATCGAGGACAAGATCGATGCGATTGCAAAGGCAGAGCAGAGACTGCTTGCTAATGCGAATTTTGAAGTGACAATTGAACTGTTGCTTCTGACTTTAAAAGAGGAGGCATCGGCTGAAGAATGAAAGAAGTAATCGGAGTTCGTTTCCGTGAGAATGGAAAGATATATTTTTTCAATCCTCTCAATTATAAGATTGATCCGGGCAGATATGTCATTGTGGAGACACAGCATGGCATAGAGTTTGGAAAGGTTGTGCTTGGACGCAGGGAAGTGGATGAGACAAAGCTGCAGGGCGAGTTAAAGCCGATCATTCGGATCGCAACCGAGGCGGATGAGAAGAAGCATGCGGAGAATCTGGAGAAAAATAAAAAGGCAATGGTCATCTGCAAGGAGAAGATCGAAAAACGCGGTCTGGAAATGAAGCTGATCGGAGCGGAGTATTCGTTTGATAACAGCAAGGTATTGTTTTATTTCACAGCGGATGGCAGAGTGGATTTCCGTGAGCTGGTCAAAGATCTGGCAGCGGTATTCAAGACACGTATTGAGCTGCGTCAGGTCGGTGTGCGTGATGAGACAAAGATACTCGGCGGCATCGGTATCTGTGGCAGACGGCTTTGCTGTAATGCACATCTGTCAGAGTTTGGACCGGTTTCCATCAAGATGGCAAAAGAACAGAATCTGTCGTTGAATCCGGGGAAGATTTCCGGTGTGTGCGGCAGACTGATGTGCTGCCTGGCGCATGAGCAGGAAACTTACCAATATTTAAATAAAAAACTCCCGAATGTTGGCGATGTTGTGAAGACGTTTGACGGCAAAACGGGTGAAGTGACATCTGTAAGTGTACTTAGACAGAAGGTAAAGCTGAAGGTGGCACAGGAAGATGATACATTCGAAATAGAAGAGTACAAGGTCGATGAGCTTCGTTTCAAGCCGAAGAAAAAAGGCGGTCAAAAGGGTGGCAGCCATGGCAGGAAGAGCGGTAATGATGGTTCGGCCGAGAAAGAACTGAAGGAACTGGAGAATCTGGAACGCAAGGAAGGAAAGTCAAAGCTCGATGAGGACTAGGGATGAGAAAGAGAAGTGGCTCAAACCGGGCGAACGGATCGATGATCTGCAATGTCGTGGCTATGACATCATTCAGAACAAAGATGTGTTCTGTTTTGGTATGGATGCGGTGCTGCTTGCGGATTTTGCGACCGGTGCACCGAATGGAGCTGTGATTGATCTTGGAACGGGGACGGGCGTCATTCCGATGCTGATGCAGGCGCGTGGCAAGGGCAGACATTTTACCGGACTTGAAGTGCAGGCATACAGTGCCGATATGGCGAGACGCAGTGTGCGGATGAACCAGCTTGAAGCAGATATTTCCATCGTGGAAGGGGATATGCGGCAGGTGCGGGAGATTTTCAGGCCGGGAAGCTTTTCTGCAGTTACGAGCAACCCTCCGTATATCAAAGGAAACCACGGGCTGGAGAATGAGAATTCACCGAAGAATATTGCACGCCATGAGATATTGATGGAGCTTGCGGACGTGGTAAAGGCGGCGGCGTATCTGCTTGGTGAGGCCGGTACATTTGCAATGGTACATAAACCGTTCCGGCTGGCAGAGATCATACGTCTGATGTCGGAATACCGGATCGAGCCGAAGCGCATGTGTATGGTGCAGCCCTATGCGGACAAGGAACCCAATATGGTTTTGATCGAGGGAAATAAAGGCGGTCGGACGATGCTCAAGGTGGAACCGGCACTTGTTGTATATAACAGGGACGGTTCGTACACCGAGGATCTGCTGACACGTTATGGAGACAGATAAATGGCAGGAACATTGTATTTGATTGCAACGCCGATCGGCAATCTGGAAGATATGACCTACCGGGCGGTGCGGCTGCTTGGAGAGGTAGATCTGATCGCGGCGGAGGATACGAGAAACAGTATCAAGCTGCTCAATCATTTCGACATCAAAACGCCGATGACTAGCTATCATGAACATAATAAATACGAAAAAGCACAGGTACTTGTAAGCAAGCTTCTCGAAGGCATGAATATTGCAGTGATCACGGATGCCGGAACGCCGGGAATTTCCGATCCGGGTGAGGAAATCACGAAGCAGTGCTATGAGGCAGGAATCAAAGTGATTCCGGTGCCGGGGGCATGTGCGGCGGTCAATGCACTGATCGCGTCCGGGCAGGCAACCAGACGATTTGCATTCGAAGCGTTTCTGCCGATGGATAAGAAAGAACGGCAGGCGGTGCTTGCAGAGCTGGCACGGGAGACGCGCACGATGGTGGTCTATGAAGCACCACATCGTTTGAAAAAAACATTGCAGGAATTGCTTGGTGTGTTTGGTGACCGTTCGGTTACGGTCTGTCGGGAGATTACGAAGAGGCATGAGACATTCTGGAAGACAACATTGCAGGAAGCGAGTGATTTCTATGCGGAGGAAGAGCCAAAAGGTGAATGTATTTTGGTGCTCGAAGGCTTGTCTCGGGAAGCAATCGAGAAGGAAGCACAGCAAAAATGGGAAGCGATGAGCATTGAGGAACATCTGCAGATGTATCTCGATCAGGGAATCGAAAAAAAAGAGGCGATGAAGCTGGTCGCAAAGGATCGCGGCATCTCCAAGCGGGATGTATATGCGGCAAGCATATAACCTGATTTACGGATGAAGATAAACGAGGGTTACAAAGAGAAGGGAAAGGGAGGAAACGCAATGAAACAAACGAAGAGAAAGATTCTCGCATGGCTGATGACAGTCGTACTGCTGTTTAGTGTGGTGACGGTGCTTACGCCGGCGAAGGAGGCAGAGGCTGCTGTGATAACAGCAGTTTCAACACATGGAAAGCTGGCAGTGAAAGGAACACAACTGGTAGACAAGAACGGACAGCCGTTTCAGATTCATGGTGTGAGTACACATGGACTGCAGTGGTTTGGCCAGTACAATAACAAGGCGGCTTATCAGACGCTGCGCGATGACTGGGGCGCAAATGCGATCCGTCTTGCGATGTATGTCGATGAGGGCGGTTATTACAGCGACCGGAATGGCATGAAGAAGAAAGTAACGGATGGTGTGCAGTATGCGACAGAGCTTGGCATGTATGCAATCATTGACTGGCATCTGTTAAATGTCAATCCAAAGAATTATACGAGTGAGGCAAAGAGCTTCTTTAAGGAGATGGCACAGAAGTATAAGAATTACGACAATGTCATCTATGAGATCTGCAATGAGCCGAGCAACTGCCCTTGGTCCGATATCAAGAGCTATGCAACCGAAGTCATTCAGACGATCCGCGCATATGATAAAGATGCAATCATTATCGTAGGTACACCGACATGGTCACAGCTTGGAAATCAGGGACATACTTATGAACCGGCGGATGATCCAATCCGTGGATACAGTAATCTGATGTATGCATTTCATTTCTATGCTTCCGAGTCCAGTCATAACCAGTGGCTGACGGCGAAGATCGGTACTGCAATCGACAAGGGACTTCCGGTATTTGTATCCGAGTTTGGACTGTCTGAGGCGAGTGGAAATGGAAATGTGGATCTGAACAAGGCGGCAGAGTGGATGAAGCGGTGTGATGACCGCAACGTCAGCTACTGCGTTTGGAGTTTATGTAATAAAAATGAGAGTTCTGCCCTGATTAAGAGCAGTTGTGGAAAGACGAGTGGCTGGACGGTCGATGATCTGACGAAGGCTGGACAGTTTATCCGGAATCATTACAGAAGCCGGATGGAAAATACGGCAGAGAACAATCCAGAGGTAAAGAACCTGGCACCGAACATCACGGTATCTTACAAGACACACGTGCAGACATTTGGCTGGGAAAGTGAGGTTTCCAATGGAAAAATGGCGGGAACTGTCGGAAGTGCGAAGCGTCTGGAGGGTATTACAATCCGTGTATCCGGTGACGGTAATCTGGGTATCCGTTATAAGACGCATGTGCAAAGCTATGGCTGGCAGGACTGGAAAGAAAATGGTGTGATGAGTGGAACGACGGGAGAGGCAAAACGTCTGGAAGCCATCTGCATTGAACTGACCGGTGCCAACAAGGATAAATACGATGTATATTATCGTGTGCATGCACAGACGTATGGTTGGTTAGATTGGTCCAAGAATGGAGAGATGGCAGGAACCGAAGGCCTGGCAAAACGTCTGGAGGCGATCAATATCGTGATCGTGCCAAAGGGAGCAAATCCGGGTGTTGCAACGTCGAAGGCGTTTGTATCCGCATATCCGGGCAGCATCAATTACAAAACGCACGTGCAGACGTTTGGCTGGGAGAATAACTGGCGTGCAGATGGCACGATGAGTGGAACAAGTGGAAAGGCAAAGCGTCTGGAGGCAATCCAGATCCGCCTTGGAAGAAATATAAACGGTGGTGTCCGTTACAAGACACATGTGCAGACGTTTGGCTGGCAGAATTGGGTATCTGATGGAACAGTGAGTGGAACGAGCGGACTTGGCAAGCGTCTCGAGGCAATTCAGATCGAACTGACTGGACAGGCAGCACAGCAGTATGATGTATATTACCGTGTACATGTGCAGAGTTATGGATGGTTAGACTGGGCGAAAAACGGTGAGATGAGTGGAACAAGCGGTCTCGCGAAACGTCTGGAGGGAATCCAGATTGTGCTTGTACCGAAGGGAGCTGCGGCACCGGGAAAGACAACGAGAGCCTGCATCAACCGGTAGAATAGAAGGAGGTTTGCTGTATGACTGATACAGCAGATTAGAATGAAAGACAAAAAACATCTGGTACAATTGATACTTGCGATTATTACTTTTACGGTACTTCTGATATTTGTAGTCAATCATCTACATATTATAAGTGGATTTTTCGGTATGGTTTTTTCTGTGCTGCTTCCGTTTTTAATCGGATGTGGGATCGCGTTTGTGTTGAATATTCCGATGCGTGGAATCGAACAGGAAATTTTCAAGAATGAAAAAAAACGTCTGTACCGGTTCCGGCGCCCGATCAGTATGGTGCTTACATATATCGCGGCACTGCTTTTTATAGCGATTGTGCTGTTTGTAGTTGTACCGGAGGTTGCGGATACGGTCGGAAAGGTGAAAGAGCTTTTGCCCGGATTTGTAAACCGGGCGAAGGAGCTTGCGCTTGCATATACAAAGAATGTTCCGGCAATATCGGAGAAGATTGCGGGCATTGAACCAGATTTTGACCAGATATTCTCGTTCTTCAATGATAATGGTGGAGAAATCATGTCGGCGACGGTTTCTATTTTCTCATCCATCATTGGTACCGTCATAAATATATTTATTGGGATTGTGTTTTCGGCATATATTCTGGCACAGAAAGAGAAGCTTGGAAGGCAGACGAAGCTTGTTATCTATGCGTTATTCAAGGAAAAGATGGCAGATGAGCTGATGGTGTTCGGTAAGATTGCAAGTACGACATTCTCCAAGTTTTTTACCGGACAGTTCCGGGAGGGTATCATCCTTGGTATCATGTTCATGATTGCGATGGCAATTGCGGGCATACAATATCCGCTTACGATTGGTGTTCTGATTGCATTTACGGCATTGATACCGGTGTTTGGTGCATTTATCGGACTTTTTATCGGATGCTTTCTGCTTCTGGTTGTTGACCCGGAGCAGGTGCTGTGGTTTGTGCTATTATTCTTTATTTTACAGTTTATAGAGAATTATTTTATCTATCCGAAGCTTGTCGGCGGAGACATTAATCTGCCCGCAATCTGGGTGCTTCTGGCTGTGATTGCCGGCGGAGACATGATGGGTGTGATCGGAATGTTTATCTTCATTCCGCTAGTGTCTGTGCTTTATGCATATTTCCGGTCAATTGTGTACCGGAGAATAAAAAAACGGGAGATTAATGTTGATGAGAAACAGGTGCCGGACGATGTAGTCCCACTTGAATCGACAGGCAGGCGGCTGTTCGCAATGAAATCAAAAGGCGAAAAAACGGACAGTAAAAAACAAAACAAGGAGATGTAACAACATGTATAAAGAAGTGCCGGGATTAGTGTTATATCGTGATTTAGGACAAGACAGTATCCTGTATTCCATGGCAGATATTTTCGAGGCATGGGAGAAGAAAACGAGTACGAAAGAGGAATTGGTGACATGCATTTACCAGCAGATCAAGCGGATTCTGGATGTGGCGACGAGCTATGGGTTCAACCGGAATCTGTGGCAGGATTATCTGGCGTTTTTGCTAATTACAAATGAGAACTCTTTCACGCTGACCTGTGAGAAGGTCGGTGCTGGCGATGGCTCGGTCAATGCGTTTGCAAAAAATGATTATGCGATCTTCAAGCGGTTGTTCCATTTTGACTTTGCTCCGATCGAGAAAGATCTTGGTATTGACTGCTTTACAACGATCACAAATTATAAGTCGCTGCCAAAGAAAGAGCAGATGTATAATCAGAATGTCAGCGAGAAGGTGCGCGACATCAGCGACCGCGTCAGCGAAGTGGAAAGTGTCGATGAGATTTTTGATATTATGACAGAATTTTATAAACAGTATGGAGTTGGAATGTTCGGATTGAATAAGGCATTCCGTATCCGCCATGAAGAAGGACGCGAGCTGGAGTTTATTCCGATCACGAATACAGATAAGGTAATGCTGGATGATCTGATCGGTTATGAGATCCAGAAGAAGAAGCTTGTAGATAATACAGAGGCGTTCGTGCTTGGGAAGAAAGCGAATAACTGTCTGTTGTTTGGCGACAGTGGTACCGGTAAATCCACAAGCATCAAGGCGATCATCAACCAGTATTATGAGCAGGGATTGCGTATGATTGAGATTTACAAGCATCAGTTTAAGGACTTGTCGGCTGTGATATCGCATGTGAAGAACCGGAATTATAAATTCATTATTTATATGGATGACCTTTCCTTTGAGGAATTTGAGATAGAGTATAAATATCTGAAAGCAGTCATTGAGGGTGGACTTGAGACAAAACCGGATAATGTGCTGATCTATGCAACCTCAAACCGCAGACATTTGATCAAAGAGACATGGAATGACCGTGATGATGTGGAGACAGATAACGGTATGCATCGTTCGGATACGATGCAGGAGAAGCTTTCTCTTGTCAATCGTTTTGGCGTGACGATCAGTTACTCTCGTCCATCGAGAAATGAATTTAACGAGATTGTGCTTGGACTTGCAAAGAAGCATCCGGAGATTGGGCTGACCGAGCAGGAGCTCTTAGCAGAAGCAAATAAGTGGGAGCTTTCCCATGGTGGTGTGTCCGGACGTACGGCACAGCAGTTCATGAATTATTTGTTAGGAAAAGCATGATTGCTATTTTAGCCCGGATTTGATAGAATGAAGCTTAATTTGGATCGTTTTGCCAGACAGAGAGGTGATGGATTCTGCGTTGTGAATCAGTTGATCCAGACGGCTTTCGTCGTGTCGGTCTGCATAGATGGCAGCAAGCATCGTATAGCTGGCAGTAATGTCAGAGCCGATAGAGACTGCATAAGATAGAAACTGCTCGGCGCTGGAAGCGTCATTTGCTTCGAGTAATGTTTTGCCGATTTTGTTAAGAAGCAGGATCAGATCGGCGTAGGCGTCATCGCAGGCAGACAACGTATCTAAGTTGGCAGGACCATACATCATCTTTAAATCCGTATTCGTATACATGGAGAGATTTAAGATTTTTTTGTCTGCCAGTGCATGTAATTCGTCTGCAAGCCCGGAATGACCGCATGCGGAGAGCGTGTCAACGGGAAGCGTATCCAGAGGGAGCTCGATATAGGGAAGGGTGGAGATATCCGCCTTTCGTACGGAATTTGCTTCAGATTCGCGTTCGAGAAGACTCTTACGGCTCTGCCCGTGGGTTTTCTTAAACCGGGAGACATTTCGCGAAATAACGAAGCATAAAGCTAGAAAAGAACAACAAATGATAATCGTAATGTAATGCATATAAATAATCCTTTCGGGAGGTAAAAATTCATGTTATTTGATTTCAGTAACAAAAAGAAGACAAAGAGAATCGCAGCAATCATCTGCGGCGTACTGGTATTTGCCATGGTCGTTGGATTGCTTGTTTCTGCAATCTAATTGCATCTTTCCATCAAATGTATCATGGACGGGATGTAAATTCAAGGTTGCGACTAAATATTAGGAGGTAGATGTGATGAGAAATGAAATTTTGAAGCTGCTCGAAACCGACAGCAGACTGACAGTGAAGGATATCGCCGCGATGATCGGCGCGGATGAAGCCACGGTAGCCGCGGATATCAAAGCGATGGAAGACGAGAGCATCATCTGTGGATACCATACTATGATCGACTGGGATAAAGTTGGCGAGGAGATGGTAACAGCCATGATCGAGGTTAAGGTTACACCACAGAGAGAAGCGGGATTCGATCAGATCGCGGATCGTGTCAGAAATTTCGATGAAGTACATTCGGTCTACCTGATTGCAGGTGCGTATGACTTTATGGTTGTTATTCAGGGAAAGACATTGCGGGAAATTTCACATTTTGTATCGGAGAAGCTGGCAATCATTGAGGATGTCATTGCAACCTCCACGAACTTTGTACTGAAAAAATATAAAGACCATGGTGTTATTTTCCAGACACCAAGTCAGGACGAAAGGTTGGCGATCGCACCGTGAGAAATCCATTGTCAAAAACGATAGAACAGATCAAGCCATCTGGAATCCGGAAGTTTTTTGATATTGTAAGTGAGATGCCACATGCAATCTCGCTCGGTGTTGGTGAGCCGGATTTTGATACACCATGGCATGTTCGATCAGAGGGTATCCGTTCGCTGGAAAAAGGACGGACATTTTATACATCGAATTCCGGACTGATTGAATTACGTCAGGAAATCTGTAAATGGTATCAGAGAAAATATAACGTATTGTATGATTATAAGACCGAAGCACTGCTGACTGTCGGTGGCAGTGAGGGTATCGATGTGGCACTCCGTGCCATGCTTGATCCGGGCGATGAGGTTATCATCCCGGAGCCTTGCTATGTATCATATGTACCTTGTGTACAGCTGATTGGTGCTGTGCCGGTTACAATCGAGTTGAAAAATGAGAATCAGTTCCGTCTGACACCGGAAGAACTGCTTGCAGCGATTACGGATAAGACGAAGATCCTGATCCTTGCATTTCCAAGCAACCCGACAGGTGCGGTTATGACGAAGGAGGATCTGGAGCCGATCGCAAAGATCTGTCAGGAGAAGGATATTTACGTGATCTCCGATGAGATTTATTCGGAACTTACATATGGCGGTCAGAAGCATTGTTCGATTTCATCCCTGCCGGGCATGAAGGAACGGACGATCGTCATCAACGGTTTCTCCAAAGCATATGCGATGACCGGATGGAGACTTGGCTATGCACTTGCGCCGGAAGTGATCGCACATCAGATGACAAAGATCCATCAGTTTGCGATCATGTGTGCACCGACGACGAGCCAGTATGCAGCTATCGAAGCGATCAAAAATGGCGATGCAGATATTGAGAAGATGTGCAAGTCGTATGACCAGAGACGTCGGTTCCTGTTGAAGAAATTCGAGGAGATTGGACTTCCGTGCTTTGAGCCGCATGGCGCATTTTATGTGTTCCCATGCATCAAGGAGTTTGGCATCACGAGTGACGAATTCGCAACGAGACTGCTTCGTGAGGAGGAGCTGGCAGTTGTGCCGGGTACGGCATTTGGTGACTGTGGCGAGGGCTTCCTGCGTATCTCGTATGCATACTCAATCGAGCAGCTCAAAGAGGCAATGGGAAGATTAGAGAGATTTATTGGACGATTAAGAGAGCAAAAGACATGTTAAACATCGTATTACATGAGCCGGAAATGCCGGCAAATACAGGAAATATCGGACGTACCTGCGTGGCAACGGGGGTGCGTCTGCATCTGATCGAGCCACTTGGATTTTTATTGAATGACAAGATGGTGAAGCGTGCGGGACTGGATTACTGGGATCGTCTGGATGTGACACGCTATGACGATTACAATGATTTTCTGGCGAAGAATCCGGGCGCGAAGGTTTATATGGCAACGACAAAATCAAAGCAGAAATACACCGATGTGAAATACGAGGATGACTGCTTTATTATGTTTGGCGCTGAGAGCAGAGGAATTCCAGAGGAGATTCTGCTTCAGAATAAGGAAACCTGCGTGCGCATCCCGATGATGCCGGGCGAGCGATCTCTGAACTTATCGAATTCAGTGGGTATCGTACTGTATGAGGCGCTAAGACAGTTGGATTTCCCGGGATTAGAGACAGAAGGACAGTTGCATCATTATCAGTGGTAGAAATTATGAGACAGGAAAAATGGCTGGATAAGCCGTATTATTCATTGGATGCATATATGAAATACACCTATGGACAGAAGGTGTACAAGATTGCGGTTGACGCAGGGCTTACCTGCCCGAACCGTGATGGTACACTTGGCGAACGTGGGTGTATTTTTTGTAGTGCCGGCGGAAGCGGCGATTTTGCGGTGCCAATCATGGGTGGTGGCAGGCAGGATGGACAGAGCGCGGTAGGTACTCCAACTGGAGCGGGTGTCACGATGGCAGATTGTGTGTACGAGCACCGATCACAGCGGAATTTACATGGCGGAGCTTCAGTGGATGGTTGCGTGTACGAACACCGGTCGAAACGGGATTCACGCGGGGCATCGACAGAGGTTTATCATAAGGAATATGAGCGCCGGGGAAGCTGCGTGGATGTGGAGCGGAAAACGCTTGATGTCAAGCGGCAGATTGAGCGGGGCATGGCGAAGTTCCACAAGAAGGTCGGAGAGAAGTTCGTCATTTATTTTCAGGCATACACGAACACCTTTGGCGATCCGGCATACTTAGAACGCATCTGGCGGGATGCGTTGGAAGAGGAGTCGGTGGTCGGAATCAGTATTGCGACAAGACCGGATTGTCTGGGGATTCCGGGAGTATCGGTAGCTACAAAAAAAGCCGAGATGACTGCAGTGGAGAATCAGTCTGGAAATGCAGAGACGGTTATTTCGATACTCGGAAGATTGCAAAAGGAGTATGCCGTACAGGGAAAATTCATCTGGATTGAGCTTGGACTGCAGACGATGCATGAAACAACAGCGGAATATATCCGCCGGGGATATCAGCGTTCTACTTATGAGGCAGCCATTCATGCACTTGCGGATATTGATATTCCGTATATTACACATGTGATCTTGGGGTTGCCGGGAGAGACGGAGGATGATATGCTTGCGACGGTGCGGTATGTGTGTGGACAGCAGGCAAAACCTTTTGGAATCAAGCTGCAGCTGCTGCATGTGCTGCGTGGCACGGATCTGTGCGAGGATTATGAGGCAGGCAGCTTCGAAGTGCTGTCACAGGATGAATATATTGAGCTTGTTATCAAATGTCTGGAAGTGATTCCGGACGATATTGTGATTCATCGTGTCACTGGCGACGGACCGAAAAATATTTTAGCTGCGCCGCTTTGGTCGGGGAACAAACGACAGGTGTTAAATACCCTTCACCAGAAGATGAAAAATGAAAAAAGAGAACAGGGTACATGGGCAAAATAAAAAAAGTTTTGCCCATTTTTTCTAGTATTTATGCGGGTTCCCGCAAATGTTCCAAAATTACGCTTTACAAAATCTATCCAGCCGTGGTATAGTCAGCTCGTGGTCGAGAATCGTTGTTCTGGCGTAGTTCGGTCACAGTCGAAAAAGTAACAATCATAACGTTTTCCAATTATTTGTTTTACGAATTTCAATGGAATTACCCAACAAAGAATTTGCAGAGTTTGTGAATAACTATGCGTGTGTTAAGCTCTGCCTTTTTTAGGAATTTTATAAGCTATGTGAACGAATAATTTGGAAAACTGCATGATTGGAACCGTGTTTTTGCACAGAAAAGGAGGTGCGCAATCTGGAACGTTATACTTGGTATATGGTTATTGGGTGCGGTCGTAGTGGACCTTAGAACGTATAAAATTCCGAACCGGTTTTGCCTATGTATGATTGGCTGCGGGTTCCTGCTGCAGGGGTATGCACATGGCGTGGAAGGACTTCTGGCAGGTGGACAAGGCATGCTGATTGGGTTTGCGACCCTGTATGGGCTGTTCTGGATTCGGGTATTGGGTGCCGGGGATGTAAAGCTGTTTTGCGCGATTGGTGCATTTATAGGCAAAGAAGTGTGGAATGTGCTTCTGTATACCTGCATATTTGCAGGTGGACTGGCAGTTGGAAAGCTGGCGGTTATACTGGCGAAACGCAGAAAAATGTTGCTTTTGTCAGAAGCAGAACGGACGAAGGGCGTGCGGATGCACATGTCGGTACCGGTTCTACTTGGTTATATAGCGTATGTGACAGGGGGTGTGTCGATTGGCATATAAGGTGTGTCTGCTGGATTCTGATCTGGCATATCAAAGGGCGTTAATGGAATATCTGAATTTGCGGGCAACAATCCCGATCCAGCTTTATGTATTTTCGAATCCTGTGGTGTATGCCGCTTTTCGGGAGCGGGAGAGACCGGAGCTGATACTGGTTGGAGACTGCTATGCGGACTGGAAGGATGCGGAGGACTGCCCGGTTCTGGTGCTCACGACAAACCGTGAATACATTGGGCGGACACAGTATTTTTTTCGGTATCAGAGTGTGGAGCGGCTGGTTGAAACCATGCTTCAGATGATTGGGGCGAATCAGCCCTGTGTGACAGAAACAGGCATGTTTTACGCCGTGTATTCCCCGCTGGGGCGATGCGGAAAAACGATGTTTGCCAAAAGCCTGTGTGAGCGGCTTGGGAACAGCCTGTATGTGAATTGGGAAGGCATTTCGGAATGCTTAGATGAAAAAGGGATTGGAAGCTGGCTGCTCTATTGTATGAAGAGCAGAAATGAGGAATGTCTGGAATATTTACAGGCGCATGCAGTTACCAGCCTGCCGCCACCGGAATGTTTCCGGGATATCCGGCAGATTGAGATCGAAGATCTGCAATGGTTCCGGGAAGAAATTCAAAGACGCGGACAGTATGCGGGTGTAGTGTTTGATATTGGAGGTATGGCATTGGCAAGTTATGCGGTGTTTGGCGCATTTGACCGGATATTGATACCGACGCTTCGGGATACAATTTCTCAGAAAAAACAGGAGGTATTCGAACAGATGCTGCGACAGGAATATGAAAAAACAGAGAATCTGCAATATGTCCAGTTAGAAGGACAGGATGTGGATCAGATAGCAGGCATGTATGTGAGGTAATGGAATGGAACTACGATCTTTGCGGGAACGGCTGAAAATGCGTGTGGCGGCAGCACTGGATCTGACAAGGGATGTGGAGGATGCAGAGATTGCGCGGATGATCGACCGGTGCATCCTTGAAGAGACAAAGGATCAATATGTGCCCTTGAAGGAAAAGGTCGGTCTGCGGGTGGAGCTGTTTAACAGTCTTCGGCGGCTGGATGTGCTGACGGAGCTTTTGGAAGATGATACGGTGACGGAGATCATGGTCAATGGACAGTCGGATATCTTTGTAGAGCGGGATGGTGTGATCCGGCGCTATGAGAAGGGATTTTCGTCGGAGGAACGGCTGGAGACGGTGATCCAGCATATTGTCGGAGACTGTAACCGACGGATCAATGCGGCGTCTCCGATCGTAGATGCGCGTCTGATGGATGGTTCGCGTGTATGTATTGTGACAAGACCGGTGTCGCTTGGAGGACCGGTGATCACGATCCGGCGGTTTCCAAAACAACGGATTGACATGAAAGCATTGATTGCGATGGGAAGTGTGGATTCTGGTGTAGCATTGGTTCTGAAGATATTGGTGCAGGCGGGGTACAACATATTTATCTCCGGTGGTACCGGCTCTGGTAAGACGACAATGCTGAATGCACTCAGTGATTTTGTGCCAAAGGATGCGCGGATCGTGACGATCGAGGATTCCGCAGAATTACAGATCCGCGGTGTGGAAAATCTGGTTCGGCTGGAAGCACGTACGGCGAATCTGGAAGGCGAAAATGAGATCACGATACGGGATCTGATCAAGGCGAGTCTCCGGCTCCGCCCAGATCGGATCATCGTGGGTGAGGTGCGGGACGCGGCGGCAATCGATATGCTTTCTGCAATGGGAACCGGACATGATGGATCGCTGTCAACCGGACATGCAAATTCGGCGGAGGACATGCTGGCACGACTGGAAACGATGGTGCTGATGGGAATGGATATTCCTCTTCCCGCCGTGCGCAGACAAATCGCCTCGGCGGTGGATATTGTCATTCATGTGAGCCGGCTGCGGGACAAGACCCGGAAGATTGTAGAAATATGTGAGGTAAAGGGTATGGAACATGAAGAAATCAGATTAAACACATTGTTTGAGTTTCAGGAGACGGGCGTGCGAAACGGAAAGGTGCAGGGCGTGCTTCGGAAGGTAAATGATCTGCTGCATCTGGAGAAGATGCAGAGTGCAGGGATGATGGAGATTTTTGAGGAGGCGGTTTGTGGATTACCGGGTGTATAGAGCGGATATCAGGTTTTGGATGATCGTGATTCTGCTAAGCTGTGCGGTTGGAGGTAGTGCAGGATATTTATTTTTTGATGCGTGGTGGGGATGTCTGTTGATTCCCATATGTATCCCCGTGGTGCAAAAATGGCTCAGTCAGAGCTGTCTGCAAAAACGGACGCGGCAGCTGAAAACAGAATTCCGTGAAGTGATGACATTGGTGTCTGGAAGTATCAGTGCAGGGTATTCGTTGGAAAATGCGTTTGTACAGACATACCGGACGAGTGCGGTGGAGTTCCCGTTGATGGAAGCGGAACTACAGATTTTGACGAATGGTATTGCCTGCCATAAGCGGATCGAACAGCTCCTGATGGCGCTTGCAGATCGAAGCGGCGTGGATGAAATCCGGGAACTGGCAGCTATGATTGAGGCTGCAAAACGTTATGGCGGCAATATTCCGTATCTGATTCGCCAGATGGTGAGACAGATGCAGGAGTCTGAGCTGGTGGAGCTGGAGATTCAGACGGTGCTGGCTGCGAAGAAATTAGAAGGACACATTATGCTGTTTGTTCCGTTTGGGATTGTGCTGTTTTTGCGCATGACGAATACAGCATATATGCAGGTGCTTTATACCACTGTAACTGGAAGATTGTGGATGGGCATCTCATTGGCGGGCATTGGTTTCTGCATGTGGTGGATTGAAAAAATAATAAAAATCGAGGTGTGAAAAATGGAGTTATGCATAGGAATACAGGCGGTGCTTGCCTGTTTGGCAATTTTATCGAGAATCCATTTCAGCAAATACAAAGATGGAGATGTCAAAGGGCTGAAACATATCCGGGAGGAAGTGCAGGCATTGCGGGTGTTGACGCGGCGGGAGGCGCAGACGCTTGTTCGAACGCGTGTAAAGCAGCTGGTCTGGACAACCATTGCAATCCTGTTTGCAAGTACTTGCATCGCGGAGGGACTACTGTTTAAAAGCATGCAGCAGTCAGAAGGATCGGACACACAAGTTGTGAAACGGACAAATTATGATGGCGAAGTGAAAACGGAGGATATCCGGCTGTCGGTCGATGACAAAGAATATACATATACGATGGAAATTGAACCAAGAGAATACACGGAGGAAGAATTCTATCAGCAGGCACAACAGCGGATTACGGAGTTGAAATCGGAAATATTAGGTGACAATCCGGATCTGGAGCATGTAAGCCGTTCTCTGAATTTACCAGGGGAGGATGCAACAGGGGTATTTACCTATGCGTGGAGATCAGACAATCCCGCAGTGCTTTCCTCTTATGGAAAGGTAGACTTGGAGGAAGTGACAGAGACGGTGATTGTGTTGCTGACGGTAGAGATATCGTATCGGACATATACGATAGAACATAGCTTTCCGGTATCTGTGGTGAAGGATATGCGTGGGAAAGATGCGATAGAACGGGTAGAAGACGCACTTTTGCAGTTGGAACAGGAGACAAGAACCGATGAGGCACTGGTTTTGCCGGAGCAGCTCGGGGAAGTAGGCATTTCGTTACAGAAACAAGAACATGGACAGGCAATAACATGGGTGATATTTGGCATTGTGCTGGCGGCGGCTTTGCCGGTCTGGCTGTATGCAAAATGGAAAGAAGAACGGAAAAAAAGAAACAATGTGCTAATGGAACAATATCCGTCTTTTGTAAATCGCCTGTGGCTGCTGCTTGGATCGGGAATGACGGTGCAGACAGGAATCCGGCAGATTCTATCAGAAATGGAAAAAGATTGGTTGTTAAGAAGAGAGCTGGAATATGCGATGCATCAGCTTGATACCGGAAGTGAGGAGAGCTGGGTGTATGAGCAGCTTGGACGGCGGCTGGAGCTGCCGGAATATTACCAACTGCTGCAGCACATCAGTCAGCATATTCGTATGGGAACAAAGGATCTTAGAAATCTGATGGAGCAGGAGATGCAGCAGGCGTTGGAAAAACGCCGGGAGCTTGCAAAGAAAAAAGGAGAGGAGGCATCGACAAAGTTGTTATTTCCTATGATGCTGTTATTGGTTCTTGTTATGGTAATGATCATATATCCGGCGTGGGTCGGATTGTAGAGGATAGAAGGGATGTGAACATATGGGTGCATGGAAACGGTTTATGCAGGAGGAGGACGGCATGGGAGTCGTCGAGGTTATATTGATCATCGTCGTATTGGTTGCGATGGTTCTCATTTTCAAAGAACAGATTTCTGCATTGGTTGAGACAATCTGGACAACCATTAACAAGGATGCGAAGAAAGTATATTCGTAGAAAAAAGACAGGAGGAGAATATGAACAACAAAGGAAGAATCGTTGTATTTATCAGTATGATAACAGCTGTAATGCTTGTATTGATCACACTTGTGATACAGGTGGTGATATTGAGTGCTGCTGGATCGAAAAATGTGATTGCAACCCGCCTTTCCATGTCGGATATCAAAGCCTGCTACAACAGCTACATATTTGAACATTATCATATTCTCCTTTTTGATAAGACTGCAGGTGGAAGAGGTGAGGCTTATCTGGAGGAATGGCTGGAACAGGCATATGCGGAAAAACTTGGCGTGGAATACACGGATGTGTGGGTATCAATTACGGATATAACAATGCTCACAGACCAGTCATATGCGCCGCTCAAAAAACAGATGCAGGAATATATGGTTTACGCGGCAGCAGAAAAAGGTGTGCAGATGGGCGTGGATCAGATGAAAGAAAAAACAGGCGGACAGGATGGAACATTGCCAGAGGAAGTGAAAGAGGATATGGAGACGGCGGAAGTGAAAGCAGAAGGAATGGATGCGTCCGGGACGGTTGACGTTTCAGAGGGGGATGCTTCAAGTACGGAAAATACGGACGCAGAGAATTCACCGGCGCAGCCAGATGTGGACGATCCCAGAGATTATACAAAGAAACTATCCAGCAGTATTGTTTTAAATCTTGTGTTACCGGGAGACAAGACCGTTTCTGACGCAACCATATCGTTGGTAGATGTACCAAGTCTGCGATTGATAGGATTTTTCTCTGATTACAAAGAAGTGGATCGGGATTTTGACAGTATGGTTCCTTTGCTGGAGGGGTTGACAGCACTTGGTTCATGGCAGGATTCATTGACGGACACTGGAATACAGCTTGCCTACATCGGTCAGGTATTTAATTCGTACAGGGAAGAGAAAAATGACACAGCAGTGCTTGCTTATGAGCAGGAGTATCTGATTGCAGGAAAGCCTTCAGATTATGAGAATTTAAAATCAGTGGCGCATCGGATGATTGGAATCCGCTATCCGATCAATTATATCGCACTGATCCGGCAACCGGACAAGATGCAGACACTGACGGAACTGGCAATAAGTATTGCGGGAGCTGCGCCATATCTGATTCCAGCACTCAAATATTTTTTGGCGGGCTGCTGGGCATATATCGAGTCGATAGCAGATGTGAGGATTTTGTTTGATGGGAAAAAGGCTGCATTTACGAAAAATGCGGAGAACTGGATCACGGATATCAAGAATATAGGAGAAAGCTTGTCAAAAGAGACGGAGGATGCAGAAAATGGACTGGATTATCAAGCGTATCTGTCAATTTTACAGGCGATGAATATCGACGGTGTGACGGCACGGATGCTGGATATGATGCAGATCAATACGATGCAGAAGGAGCCGGATTTTCGAATATTGCATGCTGCAGTTGGACTGGAAGCAGATTTTGAAAGTACCTTTTGTGGACGTCGGTTTCAATATCACCAAAGCGCAGCGTATTAAAAGATGAAAGACTCTTTCGTATTGTTTTCCGGGGATTTCTCAGGACGGTTGAAACTATAAAAAAACCTCTCCGGGTGCTGGCCAAAGCAATAATTGAAAACTTTCTTGTCTATCCTGAGGAGTTCTCGGAAAGCAATAGGAAAGAGGTGTATTATGGGTAAAAAAAGAAATCAGGGAAGTGCATCATTGGAAGCAACGCTTGTGATGCCGGTGTTCCTGCTGGTGATGGTATCGTTATTTTGGATGACTCAGAGTGTGCTTGCAGAGGCACAGGTCTACGAGGCCGCGGCAGAAACAGCAGAGTATATGGCAGAGATTGCATATCTGGAAGCTGCGAATACGGCGGCTGCGTATTTACGTTTCCCACGGTATGTCGATGAAACGGAGATGGTGGAACAGCATGTAAAGCATGGAGTCTCTGGTGTACAGTTTCTCGGAAGTGAGATTGGCGAGGAATATATTGTACTTCGGGTAAGTTATGGGATGGAACATCTGGGCGCACGATCGTTTACGATCCGGAAACGGGCATATACAGGGGCTGCATGGGAAGATACAGAGACAGATACGGCACATGTGGAGGATGCATATGTATATGTGACGGACAATCAGGCGGTGTATCACATGACACGCAGATGCAGTTATCTGACCTTGCAGATTCAGGCAAGTACGTTGGAACAGGCAAAACATAATGGATATGACATGTGTGCGTTTTGTGGGAAGGGCATACGGGGAAAACAGGTCTATGTGACAAATGAGGGTGACCGTTACCATAGCAGTCTGACGTGCAGCGGGCTGAAACGGACTGTGTACCGGAAGAAGAAAAGCGAGGTAACCGGGCTGGTGGCATGCTCCCGTTGTGGTGCAGGAAATTAAAAGAAGAGAGACAAGGAGGGTGAAGAGATGGGAAACAAAGGAAGCTCTGTGGTAGAGATGAGCCTGATCATGCCGATTATATTTGGCATAGTGGTCATGGTAATATTCCTGTTTTTGGATACTGTCAGAGATGGATTGGTACAACAGGAGGGATACAGTGTGATTTACACTTATCAGGAAGGTGCTGGATTGCGTGAACAATTGGGAGAAATGAAGAATACAGAGGTACGTGATGCAGAGCAGGCGGTTATCTCGGATGGGAATTATCGGTATGAAAAAGAAGGGCATGTATGTATCACAGAAGTAGATGTATGTAGTAATCGGCTGAGAAGGTGGCAGGTGTATGGAAATATTGTTTGGGAATAAAGGAATCTATCATTATATGAATGCGAGGGTTGGAAAGATGCAGGAACTCGAAGAACGCGGAAGGATGTATCAGGTCCGCATGCTGGAGGAAAACGAACTGCCATACATATTGCCTTCTTCGATGATCTGTACGGATGCGGAGGTGTGGTTATCACACAATACGAAGGATTGCTATGGTTTACAGGCGTATTTGCAGCAAAAGACAATGGATGGAGCGCAATTAAAAAAGGTTTTGAATCAGATCATGCAGCAGGCAGACGCATTGGAAGCATACTTGCTGGATGCGTCTGATCTGGTTATCCGTGTGGAATATTTGTTCATGCAGAAGGAGAAAGAAGAGATTCGGATGCTCTGTGTGCCGGGCTATCAAAAGCCACTAAAGGAACAGCTTGCAGCGTTTCTAGAATATCTGATGCCGCGGTTTTCACACGAGAATCGTGCAGGGGAACTTTTTCTGTATGAATGTCACCGGGTGTTAACAGATGAATGGAGTGATATGACAGATTTTCTCACACTGTTGAATGCCGGAACGGATACAGATGGAAGATGTCGGAAGCAGGGTGAGAAAACGTCCATGCAGAAATCAAACGGCAATGAGGAGAAAGAATTTGCGGAAGAAGTGGTGACGATTGAACAAAAACCAACTCGTGCGGATATAGATTCTATATTTTCAAAACGTTTTTTACTGTATGCATTGGCAGGAGGCGCTGCATTAGCACTGATAATCAAATATCTGTTTTTTGATGGGACGACCGGAACGGCAATTTTTGGAATCGTCTGGCTTCTGACACTGGTCATTCTTGCAATCATGACAGCACGCGATAAGGAAGATGGTCAGGAATCCGAGTTAGCGATGCTGGAATATGGCAGGCAGGTGCAGGGCGTTGAAACAATGGAGGAGGTGCCTGTACAGGGATACAGCAGGCAGATGGAACAGGCTGTGCACAGAGTGGATGTTCCGATGGGATTGCCGGAAAAATCTGTACAAGATAGTCGGATTACAGATATGAAGCTGGTGCCGCTGACGAATGGCGCCCTGGAGCCGTTTCGTATTCCAATGGATAAAGCGTCATTTATCATAGGAAGAGATAAGGCGTCAGATTATCGTGTTGCTACGACACAGATCAGTCGTGTACATGTCCGATTGTTCTGCCGCCCGGATGGACTGTATATCGAGGATCAGAACTCTACCAATGGAACGTATATCAATACGAAGCGCATCCCGGCGATGACAGAACAGAAGCTGGAAAAGGGCGATGTGGTCGGACTGGCAAATGAGGAATTTTTTGTTGCATAAGAAAAAACTAGGTAAAAGCAAATGGATGTGGTATACTATGCTCACGAAAAAGGCTTGAGAATCAAAGAAGTGCTTTCTCTGTTTGAACATAGTGAGGTGGAAAAATCAGAGAAAGGGCTTGTCGGAGGTGACAGGTATGGTAGAAGAAGTGACGAATAAACAATTACAATTTATCACATGGTTGATAACAACCGCCACGGATAAATGTCAGACGATTGATGAAGTCAGAGAATTGAATCGGGAGATACGAAAACATTCGGATGGACTGATTGATGATATGGCTTCAGGCATTGGCACAGACGAAAAAACAGAAGCATAAAAACGGCAGGGTATTAAAATAGAGAAATTTGCATCATTTTCCAGAATGAAAACGGTGCAGATTTTTCTATTTGCTTTTTTCCTCGCAATTATTGTATTTACCCCCTGTTTTTGGTATAGTAATAGTGTGCGTTTTTGTAGCATGCGAAAGAAAAAATGGCAGTGAATACATGAGGTGTTACGGTGAAGGTAAATGTGTATTACGGAGGCCGGGGACTGCTGGAGGATCCGACACTCTTTGTAGTGGAGAAAATCATTCAGGTTCTGCAGGAACTTCGGGTAGAAGTCACAAGATATAATATGTATGAAGATAAGTCGGGGATTGCAACACTTCCGAATACGTTAAAGGATTGCGACGGTGTGATTCTGGCGGCGAGCCTGGAATGGTTTGGTATTGGCGGCTATATGCAGCAGTTTCTGGATATGTGCTGGCTGTATGGCGACAAGGAGAAGATCGCGTCACTCTATATGATGCCGGTTGTCGTTGCAACGGCGTATGGAGAACAGGATGCAGAACTGTCGCTGCGAAAGGCATGGGATGTGCTGGGCGGCATTTCAGAGCCGGGAATCGCAACGTATGTGGATTCGACGGATGTGCTGGAGCAGGAAAACCAGTATTTGAATCTGATTGAGAAAAAAGCAGAGGATTTTTACCGCCTGATCAATAAGAAGGAAAGGAAACTGCCGACGAGTAACACTGCGGTAAAGAACACTCTGATCAAGCAGAACAACATTAGTCTGACACCACAGGAGAGTGAGCAGCTTTCCAAGTTTGTGGCGGATGATGGCTATGTGAAGAAGCAGAAGGAGGATATTGAAGAACTCGCTGCAATGTTCAAGCAGATGCTTGGAGATGAGGAAGAGACACCGGAACCACCAAGTGTTTACGAGGACGATATTATCGAAGAATTTTATGAGAATTTCCATCCGGAGACCGGATTTGCGGCAAGCTATGTGATCATAGTACCAGATATGGGGAAGAATTTAGTGATACATGTAGGGAAAGTCTTACAGTGTGAGTATGGTGCGGATGTGGAAGCCGATGTGAAGCTGAAAGCATCAAGCACGATGCTGCGCAATATTCTGGCTGGCAAGAATAGCTTCCAGAAAGGCTTTATGTCCGGCGAGATAACGGCGAAGGGTAACTTCAAGACCCTTCGGATGCTGGATCAGATTTTCCATATATAGAGTTGGAGGCAGTTTATGTCATACATGGCATTGTACCGGAAGTGGAGACCGGACGCGTTCGAGGAGATTAAAGGACAAGAACATATTGTGACGACGATCCGAAATCAGATCGTGCATGACCGCGTGGGACATGCGTATCTGTTCTGCGGAACCAGAGGTACCGGTAAGACAACGACGGCGAAGCTGATGGCAAAGGCAGTCAATTGTGAGCATCCGGTCAACGGAAGTCCGTGTAATGAATGTGCCAGTTGCAAGGCGATTGCTGCAGGTGCAGCGATGAATGTAATCGAAGTTGATGCTGCAAGTAATAATGGTGTGGATAATATCAGACAAATCACGGATTCGGTGAATTATTCTCCGTCAACCGGAAAATATCTGGTTTATATCATCGATGAGGTGCATATGCTCCGGGATGCAGCATACAATGCACTTTTGAAGACGTTGGAGGAACCCCCTTCCTATGTAATTTTTATTCTGGCGACCACGGAATCACACAAGATTCCGGCAACGATTCTGTCGCGCTGCCAGCGGTATGATTTCCACCGGATTCCGTTGGAGGTAATTGCAGACCGTCTGCAGGAGCTGCTTGACCGGGAAGGTATCGCAGCGACAAGAGAAGCGGTTGAATATGTGGCGCGTGCCGCAGATGGTTCGATGCGAGACGGTTTGAGTATTCTGGAACAGTGTATCTCCTACCATCTGGGTGAGGAGCTGACATTAGATAAAGTACTCGCGGCAATTGGCGCCGTGGATGTGGAAGTTTACATTCAGTTGTTTGAATGCCTGAAAGAAAAAGATCTGGTTGGTGCATTGAAGATCATAGATGAAGCAATCTGGCAGGGCAAGGATCTGTTGCAGCTGGTCAATGAATTTACTGCATTTATCCGGAATATACTGGTGCTGTCGATTGACCCAGATATGACGATCGATGTGACAGCGGAGACAAAACAGCGCATGGCTGCACTCACGACGGATATGACACAGGACTGGATGATGCATGCAATCTATGTTTTACAGGAAGCTGCGGCGAAGATCGCATACACGACATCCAAGCGTGTGATGCTGGAGATCGCGATCATCAAGCTGTGTAAGACAGAGATGCGTTACGATATCGAGGGAATTCAGGCGCGGATCGAGTCACTGGAGCAGCAGCTTGCGGAGACGAAGGAACTGCTCAAAGAGCAGCAGGCACATCCGGTTATGATGGCAGTTGCACCGCCGGCGGCGGAGGGTGCAGGGACAGTGCAGCAGGCAGTTGTACCACAAACAGGCGATTCGTCGGAGCATATCAAGCAGAATCTGCGTGACAAATATCCGCAGGCAGAATACGAGGATCTGCTTCTGATCGCGAAAGCGTGGAAGACAATCGGCAAGCGCGGACCGAGACTGGTGCAGCATTATTACAGACAGGCATCACTGGTTGCTGGAAGAGAATCCGGCGCGCTGGAACTGGTTGTAGCGGATACACCGGACAATGATCTGGCGATTTCCTATTTCGCCAATCAGGATAAGCTCGATGAACTGAGCGAGCAGCTTACTGACATGGCACAGTGCAAGGTGCGTGTGACGTTCCGTAAGATCGATGGCAGGGAAGAAGTACACGAACTGCAGAAGGACTGGGATTTGAGCCGGATTGTATTTGATGACATAGAAATGCATGAGTAACCTTTTAATCCAGCGAGTCCAAATTATATAAAAAAGGTAGTACGCATGGGAAACCGTGTATAAATATAAGAACAAGAAATCAGGAGGATATAAAGATGGCTAAAAGAGGTGGATATGGTGGAATGGGTATGATGCCCGGAAATATGAACAATCTGATGAAGCAGGCACAGAAGATGCAGAAGCAGATGGAAGAGACCACCAAGGCACTCGAAGAAAAAGAATATGAGGCAACAGCCGGCGGCGGTGTTGTAAAAGTCAAGATCAACGGTAAGAAGGAAGTGACAGAGGTTCATCTGGATGAAGAGGTTGTTGATAAGGATGATATCGAAATGCTCGAGGATCTGATCATGGCAGCTATGAACGAAGCCATCCGTATGCAGGATGAGGATCAGAAGAATTCCATGGGTAAGATTACCGGTGGATTAGGCGGAGGTTTGCCATTCTAATGGATATTTATGGAGAGAAAGTAAACCGGCTGATCGGTGAACTCGGAAGACTTCCCGGCATCGGTGGAAAGACCGCACAGCGGCTGGCGTTCCATATTATCAATATGCCGGAAGAACAGGTGGAAAGCCTGTCGACAGCAATCACAGATGCAAAGAAGAATATCCGGTACTGCAAATCCTGTTATACGATCACAGATCAGGAGCTGTGTCCGGTGTGCGCATCGCCCAAGCGGAACCATAAGCTGATCATGGTTGTCGAGACCCCGAGAGATCTGGCAGCATATGAGCGTGTGGGACAGTATCAGGGTGTCTACCATGTATTAAATGGTGTGATCAACCCAGCGATGGGAATTGGAACCGGAGATATCCGGTTGAAGGAACTGATTCTGCGGTTGGAGCAGGAAGATGTAGAAGAGTTGATTATCGCAACAAATTCCAGTGTGGAGGGCGAAGCAACAGCGATGTATATATCCAAGCTGGTCAAGCCATCCGGGATCAAAGTGACACGAATTGCGAGTGGCGTTCCGGTCGGCGGCGATCTGGAGTGCATCGACGAAGTGACATTGCTTCGGGCATTGGAAGGAAGAACTTTGCTGTAGAGCAGACACATAATTAAGGAGGTTACAGTATGAAGAGAATCGGAATGTTGACAAGTGGTGGAGATTGTCAGGCATTAAATGCAACGATGCGTGGCGTAGCGAAGGGACTTTATAACACGTTTGATGACGTGGAGGTCTATGGTTTCTTAGAGGGCTACAAGGGATTGATCTACGGTAATTATGTGAAGATGAAGCCATCGGATTTCTCAGGAATCCTGACCAAGGGTGGCACGATCCTCGGAAGCTCCCGTCAGCCGTTCAAGCTGATCGATGAACAGACACCGGAAGGACTCAACAAAGTCGAGGAAATGAAGAAGAATTACAACAAGCTGAAACTGGATGCACTTGTTGTTCTCGGTGGAAATGGTTCCCAGAAGACAGCAAACCGCCTGTCACAGGAAGGTCTGAATGTGATCGGGCTTCCAAAGACGATCGACAATGATATCTGGGGCACAGATATGACATTCGGATTCCAGAGTGCAGTTGATGTTGCAACACAGGCAATCGACTGTATTCATACAACCGCATGCTCACACAACCGTGTGTTTATCGTAGAAGTTATGGGACATAAGGTAGGCTGGATCACACTGCATGCAGGTATCGCATCCGGTGCAGACATCATCCTGATTCCGGAGATTCCATATGATATCGCCAAGGTATGTGAGGCACTTGACAGAAGAACCAAGCAGGGCAAGGGATTCTCCATTCTTGCTGTTGCAGAGGGCGCTATTTCAAAGGAAGTCGCAGCACTTCCGAAGAAGGATCGTAAGGCAGCCGTTGCAGCAGCTGCTGAGAAATATCCATCTGTCGCTTATGAAGTCGCATATAAGATCAAGGAATATTCCGGTATGGATATTCGTGTGACGGTTCCGGGACATACACAGCGAGGCGGAAGCCCGGATCCTTATGATCGTGTAATTTCCAGCCTGTTTGGTGCAGAAGCAGTGGAGCTGATTAAGAATAAAGATTTCGGCAAGCTCGTTGTTATGCGTAACAACGAAGTGACAGCGATTCCGATGGAAGAGTCCGCAGGAAAACTGAAATATGTATCTCCGGATGACAGCATTGTAAAATATGCAAAACGTCTTGGGATTTCCTTTGGTGATGAGTAGGAGATACAGATTCGGACGCACAAAACAGGATTCCAAAGCATAAAATAAGAAAAAGAGATAGACAATCAGCTGAAAACTGATTGTCTATTTATGTCATTTTATTTGTGAGGATTCCATGGAAGAAATCAATGAGATGTATGTGCATAAGTTTCGTGCTCCGGAGCTTATGGTTGTGGATGAACAGGAATTGGAGGAAGATCGGGCATATCTGCGCGCGATGTATCCAATGCGTGCAAAGCTGATTCTGGTCATGGTGGAGGACGCCTGTGACCGGCTGGAATATGAGGGCAGCCCGATGTTTGCAGTTTATCCAGACAAGGTTGCGATGTTTTCGATTGCAAAGAAGATCTATGATAAGATCAGCTATAAAGACGCGGACGAGACGTTGCTGCATATGATTGAAATTATGGTCTGCCATGAATTTTATATTCGTCGGTGCAGATACCGTAAAAGGAGAAAATATTTCTAGGAATGAAACGGTTTTTGATAAAGGCGCTCGTGTTCATTGTGGTTGCAGTGGGCACAGCCTTTCTGGTAAATCAATTCAATAACAGAGGTCTGGATCGTGTCTCGAGAGAGTTGGACGAGCCGACACTTCCATATGTGTATCTCGAATTTGAAGGCAAGGTGATCAATCGTACCTGTGGGTATACGCAGACGATGTCGACAAGCCTGATGCGGGATGGAATTGTGCCGTTGAACAGCAACCACGGCGTGACGGTGCTTGTCGACAATGAGGCGAAATATGGCGAGACATTTACCTATGAGCTGCGAAGTATTGCGGGTGATTCCCTTGTGGAGCGTGGCGACGCGGTTTCTGGAAGTGTCGAGAACGGATGTAAGAAATATGATGTGAATTTCCGGATGGACATGCAGCAAAACCGGGAGTATGTATTTGTATTTATCATCACAGCGGCAGATGGCACGGAGGTGCGATATTACAACCGCGTGGTAAATCTCACAGAACAGCATGCAAAGGCAATCGTGGATTTTGCCACAAACTTCCATGATACGACGTTTATTAAGGAAGTCAATGAGTCCGAGGGCAATGTTGTATTTGATAACCTGAAGACGGACAAGGCAGGAACGACGTCAAGTCTGGCACATGTTGATCTAAACGCAACCTATGAGCAGATCACGTGGGGCGGGCTGACACCCGTGGTTGTGACAGGCGTGACGCCAACGATCACGGAGATCGACAAGGAATATGCTGTGATTCATATGTCCTATGTGGTGGAATCCATGAATGACAAGATGAGTCATTATTATCAGGTCGACGAATACTATAATGCCACCTATAACCGGAGTTCGGAGACGGTGAAGCTGCTTGCTTTCGACCGGTATCAGGAAAGCTTTTTTGACAGTGGTTACATCAGCAAGGACCGGAACAGTATCAGCATGGGCGTGACAAATGAGCCGGCAGAATATGTGACATCTGCGGATTATGGAATTTTAGCTTTTGTACGTCTCGGACAGCTCTGGATGTACAAGTACAATGACAGCTCGCTTACGAATATATTCAGCTATCCGCAGGACAGTTATTCAGATGCGAGAACCTTAAATACGAATCTCGATATCAACATTGCAGATATGGATGAAGACGGAAATATCTACTTTGTTGTGTATGGTTATATGAACCGTGGCACGCATGAGGGCAAAAATGGAATGTCACTTTATTATTATTCTGCGGAGAACATGACAACACAGGAGCTTTTCTTCGTAGAATGTGATGAGAGCTACGATATCATGAAAAAGGAAACCGGGCGGTTTACTTATTACAATGCAAAGACAAATAAGTTTTATTATCTGTTGGATGAAACCCTGTATGAGGTATCCCTTGCAGATATGACGCAGACTGCACTGGTTGAGGGAATTCCTTCTGCCAAATACCTTGTGTCTGCGAACCGGAAGCTGGCTGCTTATCCGAATGCAGCCGAGGATGAAAATGTCACAGCAATCACGATCCAAAATTTTGAGACAGGTGAGACGTATGAGAAAACCTGCGCAAATGGTGATCTGCTTCTGGCGCTTGGATTCGTGGAAAATGATCTGATCTATGGCTGTTCGCACAGTGCAGATGTGATCATGACATCGGATGGACAGGCAATTCTGCCGCTATATGAGCTGTTTATCATGAGTGATAACGGCGAACAGAAGAAGGATTATACGAAGGATGGCGTGTATATCATGAATGCGTCGGTTGGGGATGATACCATTTATCTGACGCGTGCACGCAAACAGAACCAGTTTTTTGAAGAGATCGATCAGGATTATATTTCCTACAAGAAAGAGGAAAATAACAAGATGATCACGACGGATACGACGTATGACAGCTATGCATGGAATATCTTAGATATTGTATTCCCGTCGAACTTCTATCTGTCGGATACCGCAAGCTATCGTAAGACAAAATACGGAAGAGCAGAAGCTTATAAGGATATGCAGGTGGAGACGAAGACACGCGATGGTGCATACTATGTCTTTGATAATGCCGGGTATATAGGCGAATATGAGACTGCCGGAAGTGCGATCACACGTGTGGTCGATGATGAGGCAGGACTTGTTGTGGACAGTAATGGAAATACAATCTATCGTTGCCTGGCAGCCGACAGCTACAACACAGTCGCAGATGCGGTCAAGGAGACGCCAAATGCAGATGAAAACCAATCGCTGCTCACCTGTGCTTATATGTGCGCGGAGTATGCGGGGGGGACACTGGAGCTTGCGGATGCGATAAACAGTGGTACTTTTGAAAAAGTATTTGAGGATTACACGAATGGTGTCGGTATCAATATCTCAGGAATCAGTTTATCGACCGCGTTGTATTTCCTGGACAGGGATATTCCGTTTGCGGCATGTATTGACGATGGGCGGTATGTGCTGGTGATCAGTTACAATTCGACCCATATCCGGTATTATGATCCGGTGCTTGGAAAAGAAGTAAAGGTGACACGGAAAGCGTTTGAAAATTCACTGAGTTTACAGAGTAATACGATGTATACGTTCAGTGTACAGTAAAAAATATGCAGAGTCTGGGGGAACTTCCAGGCTCTTTTTGAATAACAGGCAGTTGGTACAAGATAGTACATACAGAGGTGAGTAACATGAATAAAACGCGAAAAGTATTAATTGCAGATGATGAGATAAAAGTGGGACAGCTTGTAAAAAGATTGATACAATGGGATAAGCTGGGCCTGACCTGTATTGGACTGGTAACAGATGGGCAGACGGCATATGAGAAGATTTTGTCCGAATCACCGGATATTGTCATTACTGACATCCGGATGCCGGTATTAACAGGATTGGAAATGATCCAGAAAGCATCTGAGCAGGGGGTAAAATGTCATTTTATAGTTGTAAGTGGATATAAATACTTTGATTATGCCCAGAAAGCGTTGAAATATGGTGTGGAAGACTATTTGCTAAAGCCGATTGATGAAGATGAACTGAATGGGCAGCTGCAGAAAATCGTAGCGGAGGAAGAACAACGCGAAGATAAGCAGCAAAAGGTGGATCAGATTGAGAAAAAACTGGAGGATAGTAAATATCTGCGACACAAAGAATTTCTCAAACAAATACTAAGGCAGAAGCAGGAAAATATTGATGATGCGAATACGGAGTTTGGTCTTCAGCTTGAGAACAAGTGTTTCCGGGGATTAACCCTCAAGCTTGACCGGGATATTGATGTGCCAGAGAATACACAACAGATGCAATTTGTTCTCCGCAAAATCATGCAGAAGGCAGAGGATGCATTTGAAACTTGTACCATTGACTTGATTGCGGCTGTGCAGCCGAATCATTCCGTGCAGGTGCTTTTGAATTATTTTCAGACGGAGCAGGAAAATATTGATATTAAAATTACAGATTTTTTTAATGAGATGAAAGATTATCTGGAAAATTTCCAGCATTTTAAGATTACTGTCGGCGTGAGTCGAGAGGTCGAGAGCTTTGAACAGATTAGTACAGCGATTGAGATGAGCAAGGAGGCGGCTGCCAGCCGGCTCTTTAAGGGAAACGGCAGAAGAATCGAATATTGTCATGAACCTCATGCGTTGTTTTCACCAAAAGATTTTCAGAATGAATATGAGGAGTTTTCAAAAGCGGTCGAGACAATGCAGACGGATGCCTGCCAATACCAGATACACAAATGCTTCCGGAAGGCTGGTGATAAGTCGCTCTTTGCAAGTGAATTCTATGCGATGGGGTTGTGGCTGCTCCGCAGTGCATATGAAATTCTGGAAATATCGGATACCTTTGATGCAGATGCGCAGCAGGAGGTGTTGGAAAATCTGTCGACAATCACAGAATTGAGAGATTATGTAATTCGCCAGATTCAGACTTTGATTACAAAGAGCCGTAGTGAACGGGAAAACCGGGAACGCAAGCCGGTATTGGAAGCAATCGCCTACATGAAAGAGCATTTTGCAGAGAAAATTACTTTGGAGGATGTCGCAACTATCATAGGCTTTAATACGAATTATTTTTCGGAACTATTTAAGAAAGAGACCGGAGAAAATTTCTCAAACTATCTGCTTGCAATCCGAATGGAGAAAGCAAAACAGATGCTTCGGGATACGAAGACGCCGGTGTATGAAATCGGTGAAAGTGTGGGATACAGGGACGCAAAATATTTTAGTCAGCAGTTTATGAAGGTCGTTGGTGTAAAACCCGCAGAATATCGGAAATTATACTATTGACAGATAAAGCAGGAACAAGAAGAGGAAATGACATGGGAAAAATAATCTGTATATGTGTGGGTGCTGTGATCGTCTGGGTTGGGACAATCCTTTTGATGCATCAGATGCAAAAGAAAAAAATAAAAAAACTGGAGGTTGAGTATCAGGAAAAACAGCGCGTGCAGCAGAAATTACAGGAGGAATATTCTGTAAAAGTGCAGAATAAACAGGCGAAAATTGCAGCGCTGCAAAGTCAGATCAATCCACATTTTTTGTACAATACGCTGGAATGTATAAGGAGTGAGGCGCTCCTATATGAATGTGACAGCATTGCGCGTATGGCGAAAGCGTTGGCTGCTTTTTTCCGATATAGCATCAGCAATAAGGAAAATATTGTTACTATTCGTGATGAACTCCGGAATATTGAGAATTATTTTCTTATTCAGAGCTATCGGTTTGAAAATAAATTTACCATGGAGATTAAAGTGGAGGATGATAAGGAAAAAGTTGAGAATTACCTGATTCCCAAACTTTCCCTCCAGCCGATTGTTGAAAATGCTATTTTTCATGGTTTAGAGACGAAAGCTGAAAATGGCAGAGTGACAATACGGATTTACACAACGGAGCAGGAACTGGTTGTTGTGATATCTGATAATGGAACAGGGATTGACTGGGATACACTTGTATCCATGAGACAGGCACTTGGACAGGTCGAGGATGGTCATGAGAGTGGCAGCGATGGAACCATGCAAGTAGAGACACCAGGTGTGGACGGAAGCGGAACGCACAGGAATGAGATGCACGGAAATGGGATCGCATTAAGTAATGTGAATGAGCGGATCCGGCTCGCCTTTGGGGGAGATTATGGCATTCGTATCTATAGTACAACAGGAATCGGAACAGATGTAGAAATCTGGCTTCCAAAGAAAGAAAACAGAAACAATCTGTGATTCTGGAAATGAACAGGGAAGAAAAAGTGGAAATGAATTATGAGACATGAAATCATTCGAATGGAACATGTGAATATCAGCAGACCGGGCAGACATGAGATAGAGGAGTTGAACTTGATTATCTGTCATGGGTATGGCATAGGAATTGCAGGGGTGGAAAACAGCAAGGAGACATTGGCGGATTTTTTTGACGGAAAGGGAATGCTGACCAGAGGACGGATTTACTTAAATGGTGAGCGATGGAAACCGGAGGGAAAACGGGATTTTGAGGATGCTGGTATTTTTGTGATTTCAAAAGATACGGTATATATGGATTCCCTTGATGTCAGTGAGAACCTGTTTTTGCTACGTAGAAACAGTTTACGAAAAATCTGGTTGAATGAAAAGGCTCTGCATATACAAGGACGGGAATTACTCAAAAAATATAATCTTCCCTATGCAGCGGATGAGGACAGCAGCCATCTGAAATATGGGGATCGCATTTTGATCGGAATTGTGCGTGCAATCACACAGGGCGCACGCGTTCTTGTTTTACGGGGAATCGTAGCGTGCTTTCCGGGAGAAGAACGACAGAAACTGAGACAATTTGTGAATCAATTGAAACAGGAAGGGATTACGATTATATCGATTGATAACCGGGCGGATTTTGAAGATCCTTTTTTTGATGAAGTGATTTTGTTCCGGCATCATACAATCTATAAAAAAATCTGGCAGGATGAAGATAAATGGATGATTGACGCAATTTTGAAACGGGGGTTAAAACCTGCGGATACCCGACCTCAAATTGCCCACCACGCCAGTGTGAAAACACAAATCCGACCAGGTGAGTTCTTTGTGTGGGAGATATTGAGGGATGGTGTCTGGCAGCAGCAACTTTCGATGAAGGAAGGAGAAATTCTTGCAGCACTGGGAACGCCTGAGCAGGTGGACATGTTATGGACGGATATCCTTCATGCGAATGATACGCGGTCGCGATTTGAAATGGATAGTCAGGTCATCCCATATAAAAATATACAGGATCTTATGAAACACCGGATTGCACTTATGGAATACGGAAATCATACAGAAATCTGTGAGAATCTGACTAACGAGGAAAACATTCTTTTGCCAACATATCCCCGTATATGTTCCGTGCTTGGTTTTTATCAGAAACAGCAAAAGTATATATTGGAAGACAATTTCCTTGGAACGGACAGACAGGAAATTGAGCTGTTGAACCCTGAGACAGAAGCGTGGAAAATAGGAATTTATCGTTATAAGCTGTTTCATCCTCGTGTGCTGATACTAAAAAATATACTGCAAAATCTAAATGTTCGGGAAGTTGCATGGTTGAAGAGAGAATTGCGGGAGATTGTGGGGAGAGGCAGCGGGGTGCTTCTGCTTGAAAACGAAAGTAAGATCTGCGTAGATGTTGCGGACCGGCTGGAGGTGATTGTTTGAAGAATATACAATCATTTTATGATAAACACCATATGGAAATTGGAAATGTGCTTCTGATAATGATGCTTTCCATCATACTTTCCACCAGACTTTCTGCGGATTATGTGCTGCATCAGTTTGTGATTATCGTACTGTTGACGATGGGACTCTCGCTCGAGATGCTGAGCGGTGTTTTAGATTTCGCATTTATGGCGGAAATCGCAATGGCGACATGCCTGGGCGGACTATGCCTGCGGGCAGGTTTTTCGGTCTGGGTGAGCTTAACAGTTATGATACTGGCACAGATGCTGTTCGGGATGGCAAAGGGACTTCTGATTGGCAAAATCCGTGTAAATCCTATTTTGCTGACCTTTATTTTGCAGCAGATCTATCAAGGCATAGCTGCTGTGTTCGGGGATACGATACAGGCACCAATCACAAAAAATTACTATGGTTCCCATATGTTCTGGATGATTTTTTTCGGCATTGCAGTTGTGATTTACGTGTTCCTGCAAGTGCTGCTGACACATACATATTATGGGAAATACATACGGATGCTGGGAGAAAATGAAACATTGGTTCGGAATAGTGGAATCCGTTCGGATGTCTGCCGCATGATTATCTGCGGAATCAGTGGCGTTGTATTTTCCCAGGTGGCAATTATTTTTTTGTTTATTACCAATGGCGGTAGTGCAGGTATTGGAAAGGGATATCTGTATCCGGTAATTGCGGCAGCGTGTCTTGGTGGAATGAACTTTCTAAAAGGAAAAGGACACCTGTATGGGGCTGTCCTTGGGAGCCTGTCCATGGTACTTCTTCTGAATCTGTCGGCGGGACTTTCCCTTTATAACTATTTTTCTTACATCTGGGAAATCGGAATTCTTGTAATTGCGGTTGTTATTTTCGCCAGGGAGAGAAAGAACTGAAAATCCTCTCCCTAAATCCGAAACTTGTCCAATTGTGGGAAGGCTGGATCCTCCATATAATAAAACCATCAGAAAGATACAGCAAAATGATCCCACCGGAAGCCGGATGTGCTTCTGCCATTTTCCCTGTATCTGACGGAAGAAAAACAAAGAAATGAGGAGGAAATGACTATGAAAAAACGAAAGAAATTGTTTGGCGTTTTACTGGCGGTAGTTATGACAGTTGCGATGATGACAGGATGCTCTGCAGGAAAGGGCGGCACGTCCGGAGGTGGTGTAAAGGTAGGATTCCTGGCACCGACACTGCAGACGGAATTTATGATTGGAATCGATGAGAAGCTTCACGAGGAATGTGACAATCGTGGATGGGATTATGTATCCGCAAGCTTTGATAATGATTCGGCAGCAGCCGTATCTGCAATCGAGAATATGGTAACCGGAAAATGTAACTATATTGTAGCAATGGTATCTGATACTTCCTGTGATGATGCGCTGAAGGCAGCACAGGACAAGGGTGTCAAGATCATCGAATGTGGCGTTGAAACAGCGGTGCATGATGTAGTAATTACAACGGATCAGTATTCTATCGGAACACAGATTGGTGATATGGCAGCAGACTGGCTGAACAGTCAGCTTGGAGGTAAAGGAAACATTGTAGTATATACAACCTACCAGAATCAGGATATGCAGGATCGTGGACAGGGTATCCAGGATGCAATCAAGGAGAAAGCACCGAATGTCAATATTTTGGAGGTTGTTGATATCGGTAAGGATGTTGTAGGCTCCGGAACGACAACCACAGAGACGATGCTTCAGAAATATTCAGACCTGAATGGAATTGTGTGCTATGGTGATGCAGCGGCCGTGGAAGCTGTAGAGGCAGTGAAGGCAGCAGGCAAGGATAACGAGAATTTTGGAGTGTTTGCCTGTGACGGAACCAATCAGGCATTAAAGGGTATCAATGATGGAACATGCATGCGTGGTACAATGTATTTCGAGCCGGTTGGAGGCGTTATGGCAAATTGTATTCAGGAATTAATTGATGGAAAGACCTTTGATCAGGCAGTAGAATCTCCAATCCATGCAGTTACAAAGGCAAATATTGCAGATTACTATACAGAAGACAAATAAAGATTGCAAAAAGAATGCCTCTGGTGAATCATCGGAGGCATTCTTAGAAAGGGGATGAACTCTGTGAAAAACATACTGAGTGTAAAAAATATCGTAAAAACATATCCCGGCGTTATTGCAATCAATGATGTATCTTTCGATGTAGAGGAAGGCGAAATCCATGCTCTGATCGGTGAAAACGGAGCAGGAAAATCAACCCTGATCAAGGTATTGTCGGGAGCAATCGTTCCGGATTCCGGAACGATTGAGCTGGAAGGCAGAAAATACAATCAGATGACACCGAAGCTGGCAAAAGATCTGGGGATCGAGGTTATCTATCAGGAATTTACGCTGGTGCCGGGCATCAGCGCAGCAGAAAATGTATTTCTCGGTGACAAGACAAAGCCGGGGGCATTTTGTGATATCAAGGATCGGGAAGCCCGTGCGAAAAAAATATTCGATGATCTGCAGGTAGATATCGATGTATCCAAGCAGGTAAAAACGATGTCACCGGCACATCAGCAGCTCGTCGAAATTGCAAAGGCAGTCAGCCGGAATGTAAAGATACTGATTATGGATGAGCCGACCGCCCCACTTACGGTAAGCGAAGTAGAAACGCTGTTTCGGATTGTACGGGAACTGAAAGCAAAGGGCGTGACGATTATCTTTATCTCCCACCGGTTAGAAGAACTGTTTGAGCTTGCAGACCGCGTAACGGTTATGCGGGATGGCTGCTATGTGGGAACAGAAAATATAAAAGACATCAACCGGCAGAAACTGATTACGATGATGGCAGGCCGTGAGCTTAAAGAATCTTATCCGTCGCGTACCAGTCAGATTGGCGAGGAAGCATTACGGGTAGAGCATCTGACAGGAAATGGAGATCATGATATTTCGTTTACCCTGCACCGGGGAGAAATCCTTGGATTTGCCGGTCTGGTCGGTGCTGGACGAACCGAACTCATGCGGGTGATCTATGGTGCCGATCCGATTGAAAGCGGAAAAATATATATTAATGGAAAAGAGCAGCATATTCGTACCTGCCAGGAAGCAATCCGGCATGGGATTGGCTATATCCCGGAAGACCGGAAAGCACATGGCGTATTTTTACGTATGAGTATTAAATGGAATATTGTTGTAAACAACCTGCGTGGTATTTCAAAAGGACCATTTGTTGATACGAAGCAGGAAAACCGTATTGCAAAAGATTATGAGAAAAAATTTCAGATCAAAACACCGTCTCTGGAACAACGGGTGGAAAATCTGTCAGGAGGTAATCAGCAGAAGGTTGTAATTGCAAAGACACTCGCGGCAAACAGTGAAATTATCATCTTTGATGAGCCGACCCGTGGAATTGATGTCGGTGCCAAACAAGAGATATACAAACTAATGAATCAGCTTGCCGGAGAAGGAAAAGCGATCATTATGGTAAGTTCAGATATGCCGGAGCTTTTGGGTATGTCTGACCGGATTATCACCATCTATGAGGGCAGAAAGACCGGAGAACTTGCGAAATCAGAATTTGATCAGAATTATATTCTGGATCTAGCATCAGGAGGCGAGGAACATGGAAAAAACAAGTAATAAATTTATAACCTTTTATAAGAAATTTGGTATATATGTATTTCTGGTGGCAGTCATCGTTATTTTTTCGATTATTGCACCGAACTTTTTGTCTGTAGCAAATTTGATTAATATTTTACGTCAGGTATCTATTTTTGGTATCGTTGTAATCGGAGTAACGATGGTCATGATCGGCGGAGGCATGGATTTGTCGGTCGGAGGAATTATGGCGGTAGTCGGCATGGTTATGGGCTATTGTATGGTAAATGTCGGGCTGCCGATACCCGTTGCAGTGATTATCGGTATCGCACTCGGTATTGCATTTGGAGCAATCAATGGTGTTGTTGCAATCAAGCTGCATATCGCACCGATCATTGTAACACTTGCTATGATGCTTGTTTTACAGGGTGTAGCATATCTGATTACCGGCGGCTATCCGATTACTGGTATGCCGAAAGCATTTTTGACAGTAGGACAGGGATATATCGGGCCAATTCCGATTCCGGTTATTCTGTTTGTGATTTTTATCGTATTTGGCTGGATTGTCATGAACAAGACGTACCTTGGCAGAAATATTTATGCACTTGGCGGAAACAAAGAAGCAGCCAGACTTGCAGGTATCAATGTTAATAAGCTGACTGTACTCGTGTATTCCTTTGCAGGGTTTGCAGCCAGCATCGCAGCAATCATCATGGTTGCCAGAACAAATGCATCGCAGCCGGGCGCAGGAAGCTCCTATGCATTTGACTGTATGACGGCAGCCTGCTTAGGTGGTGTCAGCATCGCCGGAGGTGAAGGAAAGATCAGTGGTACGGTTGTAGGTGTTATCATCCTTGGTATCCTCGATAACGGACTTGTGCTGATGGGTGTTAATTCCAACTTCCAGAGTGTCATTAAGGGACTTATCCTGCTTCTCGCAGTAGCGATCGACTGCTACCAGGGAGGACAGAAGAGAAAGAAGGCGTGAGACATGGTGACGAGAAAATTGCCATATTATGAGTTTGCGGATGGAATTTTTGAGATCGATGAATTTGACTGTGTGAGCGTGTTTGTGATTGTTGGAAGTACACGGGCGTTAGTCATAGACTGTGGAACAGGAATCGGTGATCTCAGATGGGTTATAGAGCACAGGATAACAGATAAGCCATATGATGTTGTGGCGTCCCATAACCATGGCGACCACATTGGAGGAGCCGGGTTCTTTGATTCTGTCTATATCCATCCGGCGGACATGGATTGGGATAGTGGGACTGCACTTCCAACGGTAGAATTTCGTAAAAACTATGCAAAGATTATTGCTGGTCGGTCGAATAAACATTATGACTATAATTTGGATGAGGATGTGCGGCCGTGGCCGAAAACACCAGAGAAGCTGCCGCTTATGGATGGACAGACATTTAATCTTGGAGATAGAACGGTGACAGCGTATCACTGTCCTGGACATACATTTGGAGAAATGGTTTTTCTGGATGACAAGACGAAGACACTGTTGCTTGGAGATGCCTGCAACTGTAATTATTATTTGGCAGACCCGGAGCCGGGACAGGAAAAAGAACGGATTCGGGAAGCAAAGGCAGGGCTTGAACGGTTACTTTCTATGAAAGATAAATATGAGCTGATATATAATTCCCATCATGATTTCAGAGGGTTTGGAAATTCTCTCTATCCTGATATTATAGAGGACGCAATACATGCATTTGAAAGTATATTAGATGGAACCGCGAAATATATATCTGTGACAGATCCTCTTGATCCGGAACATAAAGCTAAGACATATGTGTCTTATGGTAGATTCCGTGTTGCTTATCAAGGTGATGGAATAGAAAATATAAAGTAAATCACAAAATAAAAA